>NZ_JBNCAB010000077.1:0-35973 GCF_049805555.1 Burkholderia sp. DN3021
TCGTTTGCTCGACTTCACGCGTTTGGCGTCCGGAATCTCGTCCACTTTGCTTCCCACTAAAAAATTTAGTGGGAACTACGATACATTCGATCAGGCCCCGTGGCCGAACGGCCAGCTCGAGCCGCTTACGACCAACTCTTCGAGCTCGTCGAAGGATACGAACAAGCGCAGATTCCCCTTTGGGTCCGACAAAGCGCGACGCAAATCGCGAGGATGGCCGCCGGTGTAGCACGGCAAGCGCGAGGACAACCGAGTGGCGATCGTGCCAAAGAACCGCTCGATGTAAGGACGCTCGTCCGGACTGTGCTTCGGTCCGGCCGCGACCTGACAGCCAACGAACTCGCATAAAGCGGTCAGCGTCTCGGTGGCGAGATTCGCCTTCGCATTGTCGAGCTTGATGCGCTCCCACGTCACGTACGCCAGCTCCGGCATGCGTTGAGACGGGTACCCGTTCACAAACATCATTTCAGTTGACCAGCACGAATCGAACCGTCGCTCACTTAGTTTCCATTCGGCCTTGATTCGATAGCCTGAGTGCTACACGCGCGAGACACAATCGCATACGCCACACATATCGCGTATCTTTAGTTCGCGCAATGGAACTGTCCAATCTTTAGTTCCAGAATTCTGGAAGTAAATGTGTTCGCGCGCATTGAGGCACTTGCTCGTGCACCAAGTCCCCATGCGAGTCCTCTACTCCCGAAAAGCGCGCAACTTTAGTTCGTCGGACTTCGTTCCCGGCTACCGACAATCCGTTGTCGTTTCGGTATGGACGTGACGCGACAACAGTCATGCTTCCCTGTCTTCGTCGGCCCGGACTCCGATGAACCGTATCGACGAATCTGCCGATACACGTGACGCGTCGCGTGTGAACTGCACGGGCCCGGTGATTTTTCCTGCCATCCGCCCGTCCAAAATTTTTACCCTCGTCAAAATTTTGGCCGGAGAGAATGACACGCTGAAACAGCGCATCACCCATCCAGGCACTGCCCCGCAAACCCTTTCAGACCCAACCAATCGCTGACCGGGAGACAAAGACGCCCACGAACCAGGATTCACGCCCGACGGACGAATCGGATCACGGAGAATTCTCGCTAAGCGAAGTCCCGCTCGAGAAACGCACCGGATTCCTGTCCATCACGATGGTGTTGTTGAGTTTCACGTTCTTCACCGGAACGATGTTTGCCGGCGGCAAGATCGGCGTCGCCTTCGACGTCGTCGGCATGATCCAGATCGCCGTGATCGGAAACCTGTTGCTCGCCGCCTATGCGGCGTCGCTCGCGCTGATTGCCGCCCGCAGCGGCCTGAATGCCGTGCTGATGGGGCGATTCTGCTTCGGGGAAATCGGCAGCAAGCTGTCCGATTTTCTGCTCGGCTTCGCCGAACTCGGCTGGTACGCATGGGGAACCGCCACGGTGGCCGTCGTATTGGTCAAGCTGCTCGGGTGGCCGGCCTCCGTTACCACGC
Source organism: Burkholderia sp. DN3021 (assembly GCF_049805555.1). NCBI lineage: Bacteria > Pseudomonadati > Pseudomonadota > Betaproteobacteria > Burkholderiales > Burkholderiaceae > Burkholderia > Burkholderia sp. DN3021. The sequence continues at coordinate 1,468 of NZ_JBNCAB010000077.1, forward strand.
CGCTGATGATCCTCTTCGGCTTCGGATTTTCCATCACGGCCATCATCGGATATCGCGGCATGGATGTGCTGTCGCGCGTCTCCGTGCCGTTGATGTCCGTGCTTCTGATGACGTCGATGTGGATCGCCACCCGCGATATCGGCGGCTGGGCCGGCCTCACGCACGTCGTGCCGTCTCATCCGATGCAGTTCTCGGCGGCCGTGACGATGGTCATCGGCACCTTTGCCAGCGGCGCCACCCAGGCAACCAACTGGACGCGCCTCGCACGCAGCGCGCGCAGCGCCGTGTGGGCAAGCATGATCGGATTCTTCGCGGGCAACGGCCTGATGATCGTCGCGGGCGCATACTGTGCAATCGTCTATCAGCAAGCCGACATCGTCGAGGTGATGATGCTGCAAGGCCTGTCGATCGCAGCGGTCGTGATGCTGTGCGTCAATCTCTGGACCATCCAGGGGCCGACGATGTACAACGTGGCGGCCGCCGGATGCCATCTGCTGCGCACCGAACGGCGCCGCACGCTCGTCCTCGTGGGCGCGGCGATCGGCATCGTGCTCGCGGTCGGCGGGATGTACGAGTTGCTGATTCCGTTCCTGGTGCTGCTCGGCTCGATCATTCCTCCCGTCGGCGGCGTGATCATGGCGGACTACTGGTACCGCCATCGCGGGACATACCCGTCGCTTGCCACCGCCCGCCTGCCGCGCTTCAATCCGGTCGGTCTGGCCGCGTATGCGATCGGCGCCATACTCGCCTATACATCGCCGTGGATCGCACCGATCGTCGGCATCGCGGCGTCCGCCGCCGCCTACATCGCGCTGCTGCAGATTTCCCGTGCGTTCTCTCGCGAACCGTCCGTCCAGGGTGAATGATTTCGCTTCACGCCCGCCCGGACCCCACGAACAAAAGGAATCCTCATGAAAATCGTCAACGCCAGATTGCGCGGCCATAGCGGCCTCTTCACGATAGACATCGATACGGACACGATTCGCGGCATCGACCTCCAGCCATCGCCGCTGACGCCGCAAGGAGACGACGTCATCGATGCAGGCAGCAATCTCGTCATCCCGCCGCTGGTCGAGCCGCATATCCATCTGGATGCGACGCTGACCGCCGGCGAGCCCGAGTGGAACATGAGCGGCACGCTGTTCGAAGGCATCGAGCGGTGGGGCCAGCGCAAGGCCACCATTACGCAAGACGATACGAAAGCCCGCGCCCACACCACGATCGGGATGCTGCGCGACAACGGCATCCAGCACGTGCGCACGCATGTGGACGTCACCGATCACACGCTTGCCGCATTGAAAGCGATGCTCGAGGTCAGGGACGAGGCGCGCGATCTGATCGACCTGCAGATCGTCGCCTTCCCTCAGGAAGGCATCGAATCGTTCGAGAACGGACGTGCGCTGATGGAGCGCGCGATCGAAATGGGCGCCGACGTCGTCGGCGGCATTCCGCATTTCGAGAACACCCGCGATCAGGGCGTGAGCTCCATCAAGTTCCTGATGGATCTCGCGGAACGCAAGGGCTGCCTGGTCGATGTCCATTGCGACGAGACCGACGATCCGCATTCGCGCTTCCTGGAGGTGCTAGCCGAGGAAGCGCGGGTTCGCGGGATGGGCGCGCGCGTCACCGCCAGCCACACGACCGCCATGGGTTCCTACGACAACGCTTACTGCTCGAAGCTGTTCCGCTTGCTGAAACGGTCGGGAATCCATTTTGTATCGTGTCCGACCGAAAGCATCCACCTGCAGGGACGTTTCGACACCTTCCCGAAACGACGCGGCATTACGCGGGTGGCGGAACTCGATCGCGCCGGCATCAACGTGTGCTTCGGACAGGATTCGATCAAGGATCCGTGGTATCCCGTCGGCAACGGCAACATCCTGCGCATCCTCGACGTCGGCCTGCACGTGTGTCACATGCTCGGTTATGACGACCTGCAGCGATGCCTCGACTTCGTCACGGAGCACAGCGCACATGCGATGTCGCTGGGCGATCGTTATGGCATCGCCGTCGGGCGGCCGGCCAATCTGCTGATCCTCGATGCCGATTGCGACTATGAAGTGATACGCAAGCAGGCAAAGGTGCGAATGTCGCTCCGCGCCGGGAAGGTCATCATGCAGCGCGCGCCGGAACGCATCACCTATCCTGAAGCGGGCACGCGTTGAGCGGGCAACGACGACGCTGGTCCGACATGCTGGTGGAAGAAAAGCGATGAACCCGTCCGGGCCGATTGCAGGAACGCCCGCCCGGCCCCACGGCCGGCGGGAAGCGCTGCGTGACACGCTCGAGGCGGCCATTCTCGCCGCTGCCGAGGAATCGTTTTCCACGTACGGCTTCGAGGGGAGTTCCGTTGCGACGATCGCGGCGGCCGCCGGCTTGTCGAAGCAGAACCTGATGTACTACTTCCCCACGAAACTGGCGCTCTACAAACGCGTGCTGGACGACGTATTGCGCGACTGGCTGGGCAGGATGCGGGAGTTTGCGGCGCCCGATCGCGAGCCCGCGGAAGCGATGTCGGCCTATATCCGGGCCAAGCTCGAATTCTCCAGAAATCGCCCGCATGGATCGCGGGTTTTTGCGCTGGAAATCATCGGCGGGCCAAAGACCTACGGAAAGGAAATCCGCAAGCAACTGATTCCGGTGTTGCGCGACGACATCCGGGTGCTCGAACGCTGGATCGACGAAGGCAAGGTCAGGCAGGTCGAAACGGAGCACCTGTTCTTCCTGATCTGGGCAGCCACGCAAGCGTATGCGGATTTCGCTCCCCAGATGCTGCTGGTGCTCGGCAAGCGCACGCTGGGAAGCGACGATTTCGACGCGGCTTACCGCACCATCTCGAGCCTGGTGCTCAACGCGCTGATCACCGAAGACGGAATGACCGCTTGACCGCCTCCGTCGCCACATGCGCGGCGATCACGGAGGCATGCCCTGCCCCGGCACCATCAGCGCTCGCCGGGGAGGTGCGGGACGACGTCGCGCGATGTGCGCTTCGCCGTCGTGCGCTCGCCGCTCGCCCCGCTGCGGCTTGCCGGCGAACCGCCGGTCAGTCGTCGTGCTTGTAGCGCTTCTTGTTCTTGTGCTTGTTGCCGTGGTAATGATCGTTGGAGCGCGAGTTGTTGCGCGACACGTGGCCGCCCAGCGCCGCACCCGCGCCGCCGCCCACCGCGGCGCCGACGAGGCTGCCGGCCGTGCCGCCCATCGCGTTGCCCGCAGCGGCGCCCGCGCCGCCACCCAGTGCGCCGCCGACGACGGCACCCGTGCGTTCGCGTTTGTTCGACGTCACCGCACCGCCCGCGCCACCGCCCACGGCCCCGCCGATGATCGCGCCCGTGCTTCCGCCAACCGCGTTGCCGACCGCCGCGCCCGCGACGCCACCCAGCGCGCCGCCCAGTGCATTGTTCGCGTCGCCTGCCACGGCAGGCAGCGACGCCATCGCCGTCGCACCAACCACCACTGCCATCCCCGCCAATTTCTTCAGCATCTGCCTGCCCTTTCCGCTTTATGAGATATCGATGGGCGAATCTAGCATCTTTCCGTTAAGCCCATCGTAATGAAGCGTTAAATCGAGCTTTTCCTGACCGGAATCGCCGCCAAGCGGAATCCGGCCGGCACGTTCGCCCCCGCCACGACGCGACGGACGTTCCGCATCGGCTCCCCGGATGCCCCCGGCGTTCTTCCTTCCCACGCCCGCGATCCTGCATTACCATCTTGCGTCCGCCGCGCCTGCCCGCCTCAGGCAAGCGAGCCCTGCCACCTCCCCGTTTCCGCACCGATGCTCGCCCTCGTCATCCTCGCCGGCCTTTGGGCCGGCCTGCAGAACACCCTCGCCGGCGGCGGTTCGTTCGTCACGCTGCCCGCGCTGATCGTGTCGGGCATGTCGCCGCTCGCGGCGAACATCACGTCGACGGTCGCGCTGTTTCCCGCGCAGGTCACGACGGGCTGGGCGAGCCGAAACATGGTGCGCGGCGCGGGCAAGCTGTCGTTTCGCGCGCTGTTCGCGATCAGTGTCGTCGGCGGCGCGCTCGGCGGGCTGCTATTGCTGAAGACGCCTTCGTCGATCTTCTCGCGCCTCGTGCCGTGGCTCGTGCTGTTCGCGACGATCGTGTTCGCGTGGGGCAGCTTTTTCCGCAAGCCGAGCGAAGGCACCGCACACCTCGGTACCGTCCCCGCCGCGATCTCGCAGTTCATGATCGCGATCTACGGCGGCTACTTCGGCGGCGGGCTCGGCTTCCTGATGATGGCCACGCTGACGATGGCCGGCCTGTCGCCGCGTCACGCGATGTCGACGAAGAACGCGCTCGCGGGCGTGATGAACGCATCGGCCGTCGTGCTGTTCCTGACGTCGCCGCAGTTGCATTGGGGCGCGGCACTCGCGCTCGGCGGCGGCGCGATCGTCGGCGGGCTGCTCGGCACGTGGGCGCTGCATCGCGTGAACGAACGCGTGCTGCGGATCGGGATCGTCTGCATCGGCGCGTTGCTCACCGTCGGGTTGTTCGTCAAGCCGATCTGATACACGCACACCGTTGCCGCCGCTGCGGCAGTCATTCCGGTTCAACGCCCGCGCCCCGGCACAAAGCGATCCTGCTCAGCGCGATGCTCGACGATTTCCTGCCGTGGCTGCCGGTCCGGGCCGGCGCGGGCGTTCAGCCGAACGGCCGCACGCCGATCAGCGGGCCATGCAGGAACAGCGCGAACACGGCCCACACGACGAGCCCGGCCACGATCGTCACCGCGTCGCCCGACAGCTTGCCAGCCGGATAACGAACGCCGTCGCGGCGATCGCGCGTACGCGACACGACGAAATCGACGAGCGCCCACACGAAGAAAGCGCCGAACAGCACGACCGCGTGCACCGTGCCGTTCATGAGCAGGTGCGCAACCGCCCAGACCATCACGCCGGCCAGCATCGGATGCCCGACGAGCGTCTTGATCCGGTTGCGCGGCACATACGACGCGGCGATCAGCACGAACGCGACTGCGGTCAGCATGCCGGTGAGGTGGCGCACGCCGACGGGCGACACCCACAAGAGCGCCGCGCCCTCGCGCGCGATTCCGTAACCGCGGACGATCAGCACGAAGCCGACGATCGACGCGACCGCATAGCCGGCCTTCCAGCCTTTCTCGCCGATTCGCGCGATCATCGCGGAGCGCCAGCCGTCGGCGACGATCCGGATCGAGTGCACACCGAGGAAGATCGCTAAACCGAGAATCAGGACGAGCATCGGCTGTCTCCGTCTGGAATGGTGAGTGGGGGAGCGTGCCGCGCGGCGTACGATGCGCCGTTCGCGGAGCCGGCGGCGCGGCCGGCGCGGGTCGCGCGCGGGCACGAGCGCGATCCGCGCCGATCATAAACGCCGGGGCCGCCGTTGTGAAGCATGCAGAAATCGCGAAGCCGTTGCTTCACGCGATCGACACTAGGATTTCTTACGTGTCGGTGACGATTTCGAAGCCGGTTTGGGTGCCGTTTCCGGTGACGGCTTTGCGGTCCGTTGCGATGCCGGCTTCGATTTCCGCGCCGTCGTCGGTTTCGACGCGGGTTTCGGCGCTGTCTTCGATACCGTCTTCGTCACCGCCCTCGCCTTGCGCTTCGGCGGCCCCGCCAGCAGCGCCGCGCGATACGCGCCGCGACACCAGTCGAACAGCGCGCCCGCATCCTCGAGCACGTCGGCCGGCGTCTCGTAGTAGCCCTCGAGCGCGACGGTACGCGTGCGTCCCGAATACGAGAACGGCCCCATCCCCGCCGCGACGAACGCCGGACGGTTCACGTCGTCCACACGCAGGAACAGCGACCCGCGCGCCAGGAAGCCGAACATTACGCCGTCGAGCCGCAGCGCAGCACCGCTGAAAAAACGCGTGACTTCGATATGGCCGAGGCTCGCGATCTGGTACGCGATCTCCTCGCCGTGCGCCTTGTCCGCCTGCCAGCTCATCGGCCGCCCTTGTCCATCAAGCGGCGCCGATACAGCGCTGCGTCCACGCATCGAGCGCCGCGTCGTCGAAGCCGACCACCGCCGCGCTGTCGCGAATCTGCCGCCACGTCGCGCGATCGACCGGAATGCCGCCGGCGCCGCGCGCGGCGCGGCTCGCCTCTTCCGGCTCGCCGGGCACCTGCACCGGCGCATCGCCCGCCTGCGGCGATGCCTTCGCCCATGCGACGAACGCATCGGCTTCGCGCTCGGCATCGGCCGCGTCGAACGCTTTCGGATCGATCAGCACCGACAGCATCCCGTTCACGATCGCGCTCGTCTTCTGCAGCGTATCGCCGTACGTCGTATGCCCGCCGACGAGCGCGCCGCCAAAGATCTCGCACATCGCCGCGAGCGCATAGCCCTTGTGCAGCCCGAACGGCAGCAGCGCGCCGAACGGCTGCTCGTGCATCACGGCCGGATCGTCGGTCGGCTGGCCGCGATGGTCGATCAGCGACCCGGCCGGCACGCGCTTGCCCTGGTTGTGCGCGACGCGCGTCTTGCCGTACGCGATCGCGCTCGTCGCGAAATCGAGCAGCAGCGGCGGCCGGCCCGCACGCGGATACGCGGCGCAAAACGGGTTCGTGCCGAAGCGCGGATCGGTGCCGTGCAGCGGCGCGACCAGCAGGTCGCCCGGCACGTTGACGAAATGGAACGACACGAGCCCCGAGCGCGCGCACTGCTCGGCCCAGTGCCCGATGCGGCCGAGGTGATGCACGTCGCGCAGCCCGATCGCGCAGATGCCCATGCGCCGCGCGCGCTCGATTCCCTCGACCATCGCCTCGAACGCGATCACCTGGCCGAAGCCGCGGCCGCCGTCGATCGTCAGCACCGCGCCGCCGTCGCGGACGATCGACGCGTGCCCGTTCAGCTGCAACTGCCCTTCCCGCCACGACGCGACGTAGTTCGGGATCATCCCGATCCCGTGCGAATCGTGGCCCGCAAGATTCGCGCCGACCAGATGATCGGCGACGAGCCGCGCTTCGCGCTCGCTGCTGCCGGCCCGCTCCCAGAGCGCCGCGACGAATGCATGCAGCGGTTCGGCGCGCATGCGCAGCGGTTCGGTATCGGGCGTCGGCAGTGCGGTCATCGGCAGGGTTCCGTCAGGTCGGATCGGGTTGGGCAATCGGGACGTCGAACGGCCGCGACGATCAGCGCGCGGTCGCGATCACGTCGGCAACCGCCGCGGTCAGCTTCTTCGCGTACGGCACGTGCAGGAACTCGTTCGGCCCGTGCGCGTTCGACTTCGGCCCGAGCACGCCGCACACCATGAACTGCGCGGACGGGAAGCCTTCCTGCAGCACGTTCATCAGCGGGATCGTGCCGCCGAGGCCCATGTACGCGCAGTCCGCGCCGAAATGGCGGCGCGACGCGGCGTCGAGCGACGACGCGAGCCACGGCGCGAGATCCGGCGCGCTCCAGCCCGTCGCGGCGCCCGCGTCCGGCTTGAACGTGACCTTCGCGTTGTACGGCGGATCGAGTTCGAGCAGTTCCTTCAGCTGCTGCACGGCCTGCGCGGCATCGACGAGCGGCGGCAGGCGCAGCGACAGCTTGAACGCGGTGCGCGGACGCAGCACGTTGCCCGCATCGGCGAGCGCAGGCATGCCGGCCGCGCCCGTCACCGACAGCGACGGACGCCACGTCGAATTCAGCAGCGCCTCGCGCGGATCGGTCGTGGTCGGCAGCACCGGCTTGCCGTCCGCGCCGCACGCCCACGGCAGCCCCTTCCATACTGCATCGCCGAGGATCGCGGCGGCCGCGTCGGCTTCGCGCACGCGGCTCGACGGGATCTCGCAATGGAACACGCCCGGCAGCAGGTTGCCGTTCTTCGCGTCCTCGAGACGCTCGAACAACTGACGCATCACGCGGAAGCTCGACGGCGCGATGCCGCCGTAGACGCCCGAGTGGATGCCTTCTTCCAGCACCTCGACCTGCAGGTCGCCGGACACGAGCCCGCGCAGCGACGTGGTGAGCCACATCTGGTCGTAGTTGCCGGCGCCCGAATCGAGACACACCACGAGCGACACCTGGCCGAGCCGGTCGCGCAGCGCGTCGACGTACGGCAGCAGGTCGTAGCTGCCCGATTCCTCGCAGGTCTCGATCAGGCCGACGCAGCGCGGCCGTTCGATGCCCTGCTCGTCGAGCGCGCCGAGCGCCGCGAGGCTCGCGTAGATCGCATAACCGTCGTCCGCGCCGCCGCGGCCGTAAAGCTTGCCGTTCTCGAACTTCGGCGTCCACGGGCCGAGGTCCGCGCGCCAGCCGTCGAATTCGGGCTGCTTGTCGAGGTGGCCGTACAGCAGGATCGTGTCGGTACTGCCCGAGCGCGTGGCCGGCGATTCGAAGAAGATCACCGGCGTGCGGCCCGGCAAGCGCACGATCTCGAGCTTCAGGCCCTTCACGGGCTGGCGTTCGGCCCACTGCGCGGCATCGGTGACGACGCGCTCGAGATAACCGCGCTTCTCCCAGTCGGGATCGAACGCGGGGCTCTTCGCGGGGATCGCGATGTAGTCGGTCAGTGCGTGGAGGATTTCATCGTTCCACTTGCGCTCGATGAAGGTAACGAGCTTGTCATGGTCGAGGACGGGGGTAGTGTCGACGGAGGTCATGGTGGGGGCCGGGATCGGGCTGACGAAAATCCAGATCATACGCCGTTGATCCGCCGTCCGCGCCCCCTTCCGCGTGCGTTCAGACCGCGTGCGGGAACGCGTCGCGCAGCCCCGCCGCGCACGCGAGCGCGTCGTCCCACAGGCGCCGCGTCAGTTCGCCGGCATCCTCTTCGCGCGCGAGCGCCGCGGCCTCGCCCGACCACAGCAGCGAGAAATCGTCGCGGCCCTGCCGCTCGAACGCACCGCGCAGCGGTTCGACCGCGGCCGTCGCGAGCGGGAACGCGGGTGCGAGCGCGCTCATCGGCCCCTGCTCGCGCATGAAGCGCGTCAGCAGCCCGCGCGCGGGGCGGCCCGTGTACAGGTTGGTCACGCGCGTGCCGTCGTCGTGCGCGGCACGTATCGCCGCGCGATGCTGCGCCGAGCGGCCGGCCTGCGGTGTCAGCAGGAAGCCGGTGCCGATCTGCACCGCACGCGCGCCGAGCGCGAACGCGGCCGCGATGCCCCGCCCGTCGGCGATCGCGCCGGCCGCGATCACCGGCGCGCGCACCGCGTCGACGATCTGCGGCAGCAACGCGAACAGGCCCGGTTGCGCGTGGATATCGTCGGTCAGGAACATCCCGCGATGGCCGCCAGCCTCCGCGCCCTGCGCGACGATCGCGTCGACGCCGCGCGAATCGAGCCAGCGCGCTTCCTCGACGGTCGTTGCGGACGAAACGACCAGCGCGCCGGTGCGCCGCACGCGGTCGAGCAGCATGTCGTCCGGCAGCCCGAAATGGAAGCTCACGACGGCCGGCCGCAACTCCTCGACGACCGCGCACATCGCATCGTCGAACGGCGCGCGGCCTGGGCCGCCCTTCACGTCGGCCGGATCGAGCCCGGCTTCCGCGTAGTAGCCGGCGAGCGAGGCGCGCCAGCGCGCGTCGACCTCCGCGTCGGGCGCCGGCGGCGTATGGCAGAAGAAGTTCACGTTGAACGGCGCGGGCGTGCTCGCCCGGATCGCCGCGATCTCGTCGCGCAGTTGCTGCGGGCCGAGCGCCGCGCACGCGAGCGAACCGAGCCCGCCGGCTTCGCACACCGCGATCGCGAGCGGGCTCAGCGAACCGACCATCGGGGCCTGGATCAGCGGCAAACGGGAGGGCAGCATCGTCATTGAAATCACCCTTCGGAAGAAATTGTTGTCGCGCGCGCCGGCGGCGCACTTCCAATGCACCCCAGTATGACTTGTGCTTCCCCGGCTTCGCGCACGATTCGCGCACGACACGCACGGCGTCGAAATCGAGGACGATGTTTACCTGATCGCGTGTATCCGGCAAGCCAGGCGCGATACGAACACGCGCCGAGCGTGCTCGGTCGGGCGCCCGCTATCTTCCGCCGCGATCCATCCCGCGCCGGTACGCGGCCGGGCTCGTCGCCGCGACGCGCCGGAAATGCCGGCGCAACGATTCCTCGGAGCCGAACCCCGCGCGCGCCGCGACCTGCGCGAGCGGCAGCGCGGGTTGCGCTTCGAGCATGTCCTTCGCGACGTTCACGCGTTCGCGGATCAGCCACGCGAGCGGCGACATCCCCGTCGCATCCGCGAACTGGCGCTGCAGCGTACGCGTACTCATCGCGGCCTGCGCGGCGAGCGACGCGAGCGTGTGCGGCTCGGCCGCGTGCGCGCGCATCCAGTCGATCAGCTTCGCGAGCCGGTCGCTGCCGCCCGGCGCGACCGGACGCGGCACGAACTGCGCCTGGCCGCCGTCGCGATGCGGCGGCAGCACGAGGCGTTGCGCGACACGGTTCGCGATGGCGCCGCCGTGATCGCGGCGCACCAGATGCAGCAGCATGTCGAGCCCCGCCGCCGAACCGGCCGACGTGACGATCTGCCCTTCGTCGACGTACAGCGCATCGGGATTCACGCGCAGCGCCGGGTAACGCGCCTGCAGGCGCTGCGCGTAACGCCAGTGCGTCGTCACGGTGAGCCCGTCGAGCACGCCGGCCGCCGCCAGCACGAACACGCCCGAACAGATCGAACAGAGCCGCGCGCCGCGCCGATGCGCGGCCCGCAGCTTCTTCAGCAGCGGCTCCGGCGGCAGTTCGTCCGGATCGCGCCAGCCGGGAATCACGATGGTGTCCGCGCGATCGAGCGTCGCGAGCCGGTACGGCGCGGCGACCGTGATGCCGCCCGCCGCGCGCACGGGCCCCGGCTCGCTCGCGCACACCGCGAAGCGATACCAGTCGACCCCGAGTTCGGGGCGTTCGAGTGCGAACAGTTCGACCACGCAGCCGAATTCGAACGTGCAGAGGCGATCGTAGGCGAGCGCGACGACGAGATGATTGTGCATGGCGCGATGTTACCGGAACTTGTCGATCGCGCCACTGCCGCGAACCGCGCCGAACCGCGATACTGCCCTCCATCCCGGCGCATTCCGCGCCCGTTCATCCAGGAGAGCCTGCCCATGTCCTTCGTCACCGACGTGCCCGCCGCCGACAGCCCCGCCGCCCTCGCGCATTTCGAGGCATCGCTGCGATTCGAGACCGATTGCTGGGACGTGCACGACGCGCTCGCGTCCGGCGCGCCCGATTTCGTGCTGCTCGACGTACGCGGCCCCGACCAGTTCGCCGCCGGCCACGTGCCCGGCGCACGCAACCTGCCGCGTCGCAAGATCGTCGCGGGCAAGCTCGCCGGTTATCCGGCCGGCACGCTGTTCGTCGTCTACTGCGCGGGCCCGCACTGCAACGGCGCCGCGCGCGCGGCGATCGAACTCGCGCGCCTCGGCCGCCCCGTCAAGCTGATGATCGGCGGCGTGACGGGCTGGCTCGACGAAGGTTTCGCGTTGAGCAACGAACTGCAGCCGGCGGACGCCGACGCCCGCTGATCGTCATTAAAAACGCAACAATCAATTGCCGGCACACAAACGGAAAAAGCGCGACAATCAGCCACATTGCAGTTCGGACGGAGCAGCACAATGAATGATGCAGTCCTGATTCAAGTGGCCGGTTCGGTCGTCGCGATCGCGCTCTATTTCCTGCCGGCCGTCATCGCCGACCGGCGCGGCCGGCACGACAAGCTGACGATCGCGATGTTCAACGCGCTGTTCGGGTGGACCGGCATCGGCTGGCTGATGACGCTGTACTGGGCGTGCCAGCCGAACCCGCGCACCGATGTCGCGCAAACGATCCTCGCGAAGCGCCGCGGCATCAGCATGCGGACCTTCTCGACCGGCCTCGTCGAACGCGTGCAGCGCCGCGTCGCCGCCCAGGAGCAATGGGCGGAGAAGCAAGGCTGCCGCTAAGTCCCTCTTTTCCCTTCACCGTGCCGCGTCGAACTTCGGCATTCTGACGTTGGTCGACGCGCGGTAATTCCACGTCAGCCCGTCGCGCGGCGGCCAGCCGCCCGCGCGCAACCACGCCGCGAACGCCCCCGCCGTCACCGCCCGCGCGATCCGCTCGCCCGGGCACCCATGCGGCCCCGTGCCGAAGCCGAAATTCGGTCCGGCGGCGCGGGCGGGCATCAGCCGGTGCGGATCGCGATGCACGGCCGGGTCGCGGTTCGCCGCGGCGAGCACGACGAGGATCGCGTCGCCGGCTTCGACGGTCACGCCCTCGATCGTCGCGCGCGACGCGACGAAGCGGCGCGTATTCTGCACCGGCGCATCGAAGCGCCCGACTTCGGCGACGAAAGCGTCGAGCGCGGCGTCGTCCGGTGCGTCGCGCGCGGCTTCCGCTTCCCCGCTCCATGCCGCCAGCGTGTTGCCGAGCCACGCGGCCGTCGCCTCGCAGGTCTGCGACAGCAAGCCGACAAGATTCGCGACCAGCGCGCCGCTCGCCTGCCAGCCCGACGCGCGGGCCGCCTGCTGCACCGCAGCGACGAGCGTGCCGTCGTGCGCGTGCGTCTGTGCGACGCGCTCGGTCATCCGCTCGAGCAGTTGCCGCGCGCCGTCGCTCGCGCGGGCCAGCGCGGCCGCGTCCGACAGCGGCGACAGCGCGGCGACGAAGTCGACGACCCGCGCCGCGATGTCGTCGAGCTGCGTCTCGTCGAAGCCGAGCAGATCGGCGACCGCGCAGACCGGCACCGTCATGCACCACGCATTCAGCGCGTCGGCATCGCCCGGCGCCGGCAGCCGCCGCGCGGCAAGCTGCGCGGCACGGTCACGCAGCGCACCGGTGTCGATCGGCGCGAATGCCGTGCGCAGCGCCTGCTTCGGCACGTCGTGCCGCAACGCGCCGTCGTTCATGCGCACCAGTTCGCCGAACAGCGCGCCGGCCGTCGTGCCGCGCAACGCGGGCGGCACGGGCGCGTCCAGCGGACGCACGCGGCAGGCCGGATGGCCGAGCACGGCCGTCACGGTCGCCGCGCGGCTCGCGACCCACAGGCCGAGCGCGGCGTCGAACGCGAGCGGCGGCCCGTCGACGAGCGCCGCATAGTAGGGATAGGGATCGCGGTGCGTCACCGCGGCAATGGGATCGGTCGGGTTCGGGTTCATGCGAGCAGTATCGGCGCAGCGCGCTGCCGCATGTTTCGGGTTCGCGTGAAATGTCGTCGCGTCGGCGCTGCGTATCGCATGCATCGCACACATTGCAGCATCGCAACGGCAGGCCGGCTTCAGGCAGCCGACCGGTAGCGTTGCGACTGCATGCGCATCCGGACACGCCCGGCCGAAATCGCGCGCGGCTCGAGCGCCACCGTGTCGTGATGGAACATTTCCTGCCGGAACTCGCCATTTTCGTCGAACCACTGGCAGATGAGCCAGTCGGCGTCGTCGAACACGACCGGCCCGGCATAGGTGACGGTCATGCGCGGCCCACCCGTCTTCAGCGTCACGACATCGCCGACGCGAAACCTGACGCGCTGATTTTCTCGGATCGTCATCGCTCTCTCGATTTTTTATATATTGAATATATTGATATTCCGGCGACCCGCACAACCGGTCGTTTGAATTTGCCGCAGATTAACAATCAAAAAAATAAACGGCAACTCCCGCGCACGAAAATTCGCTGATTGTAAAAATGCAACAATGCGCGGTATCGGCGCGCGCCGTGGAAGGCTGACCGCTAGATTCGGCGCGGTTTGCGCGCTAAATCCGGTCGAACCGGCGGAATGCGGAGAATAAACGATGATTTTCGCGTCGTCATCGGCGTTTAAACCCGACGCGAAATCGGTTGATTATTGTCAATCAATGCTTCGACTGGAAACGATCCCACGTTTTATTTGTGATCATTCCCCGAATGAAACCGGTGAATTATCGGGTGCCGCAAACCAGCGATTGATATCGCGCCCCGGCACGGCCGCCTGGGTGAACGTGAACGTGCCGTCGCGCGCCATCTCCGTCGCGGCGCGCAGGAACGCGCCGAGCGCGGCCCGCGCCAGCGCGCCGCCGACGCTGACGCGCTTCACGCCGAGCGCCGCCAGCTCGTCGAGGCTCAGCAACCCGCCCTGCAGCCCCATCACGACGTTGACGGGCGCGCCGACCGCCTGCGTCACCGCCGCGATCTCGGCGGCGTCGGTGATGCCCGGCGCATACAGCACGTCGGCGCCCGCGTCGCGATAGGCGACGAGCCGCGCGATCGTGTCGGCGAGGTCGCGACGGCCGTGCAGGTAGTTTTCGCAACGCGCGGTCAGCGTAAACGGAAACGGCAGCGCGCGCGCCGCGTCGACGGCCGCCGCGATGCGCTCGACTGCCGCGTCGCGCGCGTAGATCGGCGCATCGGCGCGGCCCGTCGCATCCTCGATCGAGCCGCCGACCGCGCCGGCCTCGGCCGCCAGCCGGATCGTTTCGGCCACCGTGTCGGGCGCGTCGCCGAAACCGTTCTCGAGATCGGCGCTCACCGGCAGGCCGCCCGCGGCGACGAGATCGGCGATGTGATCGAGCATCGCGTCGCGGTCGATCGCGTTGTCGGGCTGCCCTTTCGAAAATGCGTAGCCGGCACTCGTGGTGGCGAGCGCCTCGAAACCGGCCATCGCGAGCAAGCGGGCGGTGCCGGCGTCCCACGGGTTCGGGATGATGAAGGCGCCGGGGCGCGTGTGCAGCGTGCGGAACATTTCGGCTTGGCGGGCCTGGAGGTCGGAACGGGTCATCGCGGACTCCCGGAAGGTGTTGACGGGTGAGCTTACGCCGGCCGTGCGCGCGACGTTTCAGCGATGGCCGAAATGTCGCCGTGCGGCAGGAAAAAGTCGGCGGCGCGCCGGTATCAAGCAGCCGGCAGCAAGCGGGCAGGTACCGCCGTTCAACCCGCGAGTTTCTTCGTCAGGAAAACCCGCGTGTGCCCCACCGGATAATCCGGCAGCTCGCCGAAGCGGACATAGCCGCGCTTCTCGTAGAAAGGCCGCGCCTGGAAGTCGAACGTATCGAGCCATGCACTGTGACATCCGCGTGCGACGGCCTCCGCTTCGGCCAGATCCATGATGCGCGTGCCTGCGCCCTGACCGCGCGCTTCCTCCGGCACCACGAGCAGGTCGACGTGCAGCCAGCCGAACGCCGTGCCGCCCCACAGGCCGCCGACCACCGCGCCTTGCGCATCGGTCACGAGCACGGCCAGCGGACGGAAGTCGGCCGGGCCGGCCTGGCTTTCGTTGAAGCGGACGAGCGGCGCGACGATCTGCTTGCGCGCGTTCGCATCGCCCGCGTCCGTCACCTCGTATGTGAACGTCATCGGTTGCGTCGGGTTGAAGTCGGGTTGAACCGTGAATGACGGACGGCCGAAGCCGCACGTGCCGCGTCAGACGACGTAAGCGCCCTTCGCGTGCAATTCGGCTTCGGTGCGCTCGAGCGCCGCGATCGCATCGCTGCCTTCGAGCGCGAGCAACTGCGCGACCAGTGCCTCGGCCATCGCATGCGCGGCCACCAGCGACGGAAAGAACGAAGGGCTGTCGTGCGTGAAGATCAGTTGCGCGTCCGCGTGCAGCGCGATCGGCGACACCGCGCTGTCGGTGATCGCGACGATCCGGCTGCCCTGCGCCTTCGCGGCCTGCGCGACGCGCGTCGCTTCCGCCGAATACGGCGCGAAGCTGACGACCACGGTCACGCTCTGCTTCGCGATCGTCCGCAGCTCCATTTCGAGCGAACCGGCGACGCCGTTGAGCAGCGACACGGTCGGACGAAACAGCCGGTAGCCGTACACGAACCCGAACGCGACCGGATAGCACGAGCGGAACCCCGCGACGTGCACGTGCGCCGCCTTGCGAATCAGCCTGGCTGCATCCGCGAGCGCGTGCTCGTTCTGCGCGGCGGTGGCCGACAGGTTGTGCTGCTGCGCGGCGAGCAGGTCGTGCGCGAGCGACGCCTTCGCATCGGGCCGCACGAGCGAGCGCGCACGCTGCGTGAGCGGCTCGGGGCGCGTGCGCACGCGCGCGACGCACAGGTCGCGCAGCTCGTTCCAGCCGGGGAAACCGAATTGCTGCGCGAGCCGCACGAGCGACGCAGGCTGCACCTGCGCACGCTGCGCGACCTTGCGCATCGACGCGGTGGCGACCTCGTCGGGATGATCGAGCAGGAATGCGGCGCCCGCCTGGAATTGCGGGCTCAGCTCGGAAAATTGCGCCCGGATCCGGGACGCGAGTTCGTCGAAATTGGCGGCCATCTTGGTGAGAACGGGAACCGGTCGTTCATGGTATCACCGGCCCCACGCGCACCGGTCAGCGCAGCACTTCGACGTGGTCGGCGTCGACCTTCACCTTGCCCGACCACTTGCGCTCGAATTCGCCGGTCAGCTTCACTTCGCTCTTGTCGCTGACGGGCTGGCCGGCCGCCCACAGCTTGTTGTCGATCTCGACGCGGATCGTGCCGGTCGCGTCGGCGAACTCGTAGTCCTCGCCGCCGGCATGCTTGACGATGCGGCCCTGCAATTGCACGTGCTGATCGTCCTTGCCGTTCGCGAGCAGCTCCTTCACGGTCGTCGTGGTCAGCGCGGACGGCCCCGTGTATTGCGCGTAGACGGCGGCAGGCAGCGTGGCGAGCGCGACCGTCAGGATTCTGGCCAGGTGTTTCATGATGTCGTTCCTCTTCTTCGATGTGACGCCGCGCCCCGTTGAACGCGACGGCACCAGATTACGGACCGTAAGATTAAGCAAACCTGAAGGTCGCGCCGAGGCGACACGGTGCCGCATCGGGCGGGGTCGAAAGCCCGCCACGCGGCGCCCGCATTTAAGCTCGGCCTAAGATGCGTACGCTTATCATGGGAACCCCGGGCGCCGCGGCGCCCTGCTGAAGAGACACGAATCCATGCGCGTACTGCTCGTCGAGGACGATCCGCTGATCGGCAGCGGGCTCGAACAGGGCCTCAAACAGGAAGGCTTCGCGGTCGACTGGGTGAAGGACGGCGACGCCGCGTCGCTCGCGCTGCGCTCGACCGGCTACGGCCTGCTGCTGCTCGATCTCGGGCTGCCGAACCGCGACGGCCTGTCGGTGCTCGCCGCGCTGCGCCGCCGCGACGAAACCCTGCCCGCGATCATCATCACCGCGCGCGACGGCGTGCCGGACCGCATCGCGGGCCTCGACAGCGGCGCGGACGACTATCTCGTCAAGCCGTTCGCGCTCGACGAACTGCTCGCCCGCATCCGCGCGGTCAACCGCCGCCATGCGGGCCGCGCGCAGACGACGCTCGCGATCGGCCCGCTGCGGCTCGATCCCGTCAAGCACCTCGTCTGGCTCGACGACGAAGAAGTGCCGCTGTCGCCGAAGGAGTTCGTGCTGCTGCACGAGCTGATGCGCGAGCCGGGCGCGGTGATTTCGCGCGAGCAGTTCGAGGAGCGGCTGTACAGCTGGGGCGAGGAAATCGAAAGCAACGCGGTGCAGGTACACATCCACAACCTGCGCAAGAAGCTCGGCCACGACATGATCCGCACGGTGCGCGGCGTAGGCTACCGGATCGGTGACGGCGCATGATGCGCGTGCAACGCGCGATCGAGCGCTGGCGCAGCGCGTCGCTGCGGCGGCGCCTGCTGATGTGGCTGCTGCCGGCCGCGTGCGTGATCGGCCTGGTCGCGAGCGCGGGCACCTACTGGGGCGCGCTGCGCGAACTCGACGACCTGCTCGACGACCAGATGCGCAGCATGTCGAAGCAGATCGTCGTCGGCCCGAACGGCGAGCTGTCGTTCAGCAACCGCACCAACGGCAAGCACGGTTTCGAGGCCAGCGATCCCGATGCCGTGCTGCTGCAGGTCTGGCGCAACGGCACGCTCGTGTATTCGACCGACCGCGATTCGAAGCTGCCGCCGCCCGCGCAGACGGGCATCGCGAGCATCGATGTCGGCGGCCAGCCGTGGCGCACCTACGTGACCGAGCGCGGCGGCACGACGATCCGGCTCGCGCAGGCGCGTCACGCGCGATGGGAAGCGATTGCGGGCATCGCCGTGCACCTGCTGTGGCCGGTGTTCTCGATGCTGCCGGTGCTGGCGATCGGCCTGTGGTTCGGCATCGGCGCGGGGCTGCGGCCGCTGCGCACGATCGCCTCCGGCCTGAAGCGAAGGAATGCGAACAATCTCGAACCGGTCGATGTCGCATCGATGCCGAACGAGGTCCGGCCGCTCGCCGAAGCGATCAACGACCTGCTCGCGCGGCTCGACCGCTCGTTCACGCTGCAGCGGCACTTCATCGCCGATGCCGCGCACGAGTTGCGCACGCCGATCATGGGGCTGTCGATCCAGTCGCAATTGCTGCGGCGCGCGGCGACCGCCGACGAGCGCGAGCGTATCCTCGCGCAGATCCATGCGGGCACGACTCGCCTCGGCCACCTCGCCGAACAGCTGCTGACGCTCGCGCGCCTCGAACCCGATGCGCAAGCGGCCACGTCCGCGTCAGCGCCCGTCGATCTCGCCGCGCTGTGCCGGTCGGTGGTCGCGGACCGCGCGCGCGTCGCCGACGCGCACCGGATCGATCTCGGCGCGATCGTCGCAGCACCCGTGATCGCCGCGGGCAATACCGACACGCTGCGCGTGCTGCTGAACAACCTCGTCGACAATGCGATCCGCTATGCGGGCGACGGCGCGCGCGTCGACGTGTCCGCTCGCATCGACGGCACGACGCCCGTGCTCGAAGTCGCCGACGACGGCCCCGGAATCCCGGAAGCCGAGCACACCGATGTGTGGGAACGCTTCTATCGCGGCGAGGGCGCGCAGGCGGCCACGTCGTCGGGCAGCGGGCTCGGGCTGTCGATCGTCAAGCGGATCGCCGAACAGCATCGCGCGACGGTCGCGCTCGGCACCACGCGCGGCGGGCGCGGGCTGACCGTCACGGTGCGCTTCCCTGCACCAGTCTGATGCACGCGTGACGGGCGGCTTTTCCACAGATTATGTTGGCAAGCTTGTGGACAACCTTCCACTAACGGCACCAAGCCATTGATCGGAAAGGATTTGTCACGCGTGCGCGGCAAATGCGCCATGCGGTCGCGAATATACGCATATTCGACAACCAGTTGTCGTTTACGTAAAGTAGTTGTCAATTCATCCCGCGGATCGAATATGACGAAATCCGAAAAGTTGACCGCCGTCGCGCTGTCCGTATTCCGCTTGAACGGCCTGCTGATCGAATGGGGCAACGCCTTTGCCGGGCCGCACGGCTTGACCAGTGCGCGCTGGCAAGTACTGGGCGCGATCTCGATGGCGCCGGAAGCCCCGAACATCCCGCAGATCGCCGACGCGATGGGCATCACCCGGCAGGCCGTGCTGAAACAGATCAACGTGCTGGTCGACGAAGGGCTGGTCCGGTCGCTGCCGAACCCGGCGCACAAGCGCTCGCCGCTGTATGCGCTGACCCCTCGCGGAGATGCGGCCTATCAGGCCGTGGTCGGGCAATGGCAACAGCACGTTCGCGACATCGCCGGCGAGTTCAGTTCGGCCGACCTGGATGCGGCGATTCGCGTGCTGTCGGCGATGTCCGTCGCGCATGGCCAGGATGGCCACGCGTGACCGCTCGATTGACCCACAACCCACAGGAGTTCCCATGCCTCAGTTCAAGCCGATGGATCCGGCCTTTCCGATCCAGCAACAGATCGCCATCGACGCGGAGGCCGTCGTCCTCGTCAACGTGTTCACGCTGGATCCCGCGGACGAAGCGGACTTTCTGGCCGTGTGGAAGGACGATGCCGAATTCATGAAGCGGCAGCCGGGATTCATCTCGACGCAGCTTCATCGCGCGCTCGGCGACAGTCCGACTTACCTGAACTACGCGATCTGGGAATCGACGCACGCGTTTCGCGCGGCCTTCACGCACCCCGAGTTCGTCGCCAAGCTCTCGGCCTATCCGTCATCCGCCGTCGCCAGCCCGCACCTGTTCCAGAAAGTCGGCGTGGCCGGTATTTGCACCGCGTGAGCTCCCGCGCGAATCGAGGCAACCCGTGGCATCGGCTGGTATCGTGCCCGCCGATCGCGAACGCGCAGTTCTCCACAGAAAATGTTGGCAAGCTTGTGGATATCCTGCGCACCGCAACGCTAAACCCTTGATCCGATGGACTTTGGCACGCGTGATGCAGACGAGGCGCGTGCGATGGCCTGCGCGCGCACCGCTTCGCCGCACTTCGCATCACGACGCCACGGCGATGCACAACGCAATCTTCGCGTGCGTGCCGCGCCACTTACCCACAGATTTTGTTGGCAAGCTTGTGGATATCCTGCGCAAGCATGCGCTAACCCGTTGATCGGCCAACGGTTCATGCGCTGCGTCGTCATTTCGGCAACATGCGGCGCGAGCATGAACGAATACGGAAGGATCCGGCGCGACAGCAACGCACCGCCCGCGCCTTGACGCCCGCGCATGCCAAGCGTCAAGATCACGCGAGCCGCACGCAGCCGCGCATCGCCGGCTTCGCGCGTCGGCGCAACGTGCCGGCCGTTCCGCCGGCGCCGCACCACGACACATCACTCCGAGGAAGGCCATGGAACACTTCACCGCGTGGCAGTTGCTCGTCTCGCTCGTGCTCGTCGCTGTCGTCGTCTATCCGTATGTCCGCATCGTCCGGCGCACCGGGCATTCGGGCTGGTGGATCCTGGCGATGTTCGTCCCGGTCCTGAACTTCATCATGTTGTGGATGTTCGCGTTCGCGCGCTGGCCCGCCGTCGACGATCGGCAAGGCTGAACGCCGCGACAGCGGACGCGCGGGCTTGTCCACAGATTTTGTTGGCAAGCATGTGGATAGCCTGCGCATACCGCAACCAAGCGCTTGATCCATAAGACTTTGTCCGCGCCGCTTCGAATACGGCACGCGGCCGGCAAATCGCCGCTCGTGCATCGCCTCGACGCGTGACGGGCAGCCTGCCGCGCCGGCGTACCCGCTTGTCCACAGATTTTGTTGGCAAGCATGTGGATAGCCTGCGCATACCGAGGCCAACCGCTTGATCCGTAAGACTTTGTCCGCGCCGCTTCAAACGCGGCACGACGGCGCGCGTCACGACGAACGCGGCCGCCCGCGAGCTTGTCCACAATTTTTGTTGGCAAGCATGTGGATATCCTGAGCATGCGCGAGCTAAGTCGTTGATCGCACAACGTTTGATCGCGCGGGTCACGACTGCGGCACGGCGTGCATGCGCATCCCGTCGCGCACGCCGCATCGCCCTGCTCAACCGAATGCCGCAACCACGACGCGCGCGACGTCGGCGATCACATCGTCCTTCGCCCGCGCATCGGCACGCGCCTGCGTGTAATACACGGCCAGCACGATCGGCGCACGCGACGGCGCCCACACGACGCCCGCGTCGTTCGTCGTCCCGTAGTCGCCGGTGCCCGTCTTGTCGCCGACCGTCCACCCGGCCGGCACGCCCGCACGAATCCGCTTGTCGCCGACCTTGTTGCCGCGCAGCCACGTGACGAACTGCGCACGCTGCGCGGCCGGCAGCGCATCGCCGAGCGCCAGCACGCGCATGCTCGCGGCCATCGCGGCCGGCGTCGTCGTGTCGCGCAGGTCGCCCGGCAGTGCGGTATTCAGTTCGGTCTCCCATCGATCGAGCCGGAACGTGTCGTCGCCGATCGAGCGCGCATATGCGGTCACCGCCGACGGGCCGCCGATCAGCTTCATCAGCAGGTTCGCGGCCGAGTTGTCGCTGTACTGGATCGTGGCCTCGCACAGCTCGGCGACCGTCATGCCCGCGCCGACATGCTTCTCCGTCACCGGCGAATAGTTGACGAGATCGGCCTTTCCGTACGTCACGCGCTGTTGCAGCAATCCCGGACGCGCGACGCTCTGCGCGAGCACCGCCGCACTCAGCATCGCCTTGAACGTGCTGCAGAACGGGAAGCGTTCGGCGGCGCGATGCTCCACGCGCCGGCCGCTTGCGGTGTCGATCGCGCACACGCCGAGACGGCCGCCCGCGTCGCGTTCGAGATGGGCGAGCGTCGCCGCGGCGGCAGCGGACGCCACAGCCGCCGCTGCGTCCGTGGCCTCGTCCGGCGCAACGGCCTGCGACGACGCGCACGCCGCGACGGTCAGGGCGAGCGGCGCCGTCGCGGCGGCCAGCAACAGGGTTCGACGTTTCGATGAGTAGGTCATGTCGGTTGTCTCGTGATGGAATGGACGCGAAATGGTGTTGAAAACGGCCGGCCGCCGAGACAGCACTATCGGGACTTTACGGTTGCCTGACAAGCAACGATAATTGAGCGCTGACAAAAGAAAATCTTATGACTAAGCTCCGCCCTCATCTTCCGCTCAATGCGCTGCGCGCGTTCGAATCGTCCGCGCGCCACCTGAACTTCACGCGCGCCGGCCTCGAGCTGAGCGTGACCCAGGCCGCGGTCAGCCAGCAGGTGCGTTCGCTCGAGGAACGGCTCGGCTGCACGCTGTTCACGCGGCTGCCGCGCGGGCTCGGGCTCACCGACGAGGGGCGCGCGCTGCTGCCCGTGCTGAGCGATGCGTTCAGCCGCATCGAGACGGTGCTCAAGCAGTTCGACGGCGGGCGTTTCCACGAGGTGCTGACGCTCGGTGTCGTCGGCACCTTTGCCATAGGCTGGCTAATGCCACGGCTGAAACAGTTCGGCGATACGCACCCGTTCGTCGAGCTGCGGCTGCGGACCAACAACAACGTCGTCGACCTCGCCGCCGAGGGCCTCGACTTCGCGATCCGTTTCGGTGAAGGCAACTGGCCGGCGACGCGCAACGAGCGCCTGCTCGATGCGCCGCTCACCGCGCTGTGCGCGCCGGAAATCGCGCGGCGCCTCGCGCAGCCGGCGGATCTCGCGAATGAAACGCTGCTGCGCTCGTACCGCACCGACGAATGGCTCGGCTGGTTCGACGCCGCGCAGCTCGAACCGTGGACGGTCAACGGGCCGGTGTTCGATTCTTCGCGGCTGATGGTCGAGGCCGCGATGCAGGGCGCGGGTGTCGCGCTCGCGCCGGCCTGCATGTTCGCGCGCGAACTGCAGCTCGGCCTGCTCGCGCGGCCGCTCGACATCGACGTGCATGCCGGCGGCTACTGGCTCACGTCGCTGAAGTCGAAACCGCTCACGCCCGCGATGACGCTCTTTCGCGACTGGATCGCGGCCGAAGCGGCCGACCCGGCGCAGGCCGCGTAACGCGGCTGCGCTTGTCCACAGAAAGTGTTGGCAAGGATGTGGATATCCTGGGTACCCGGGACCTAAGCCCTTGATCGCGCACGAATTACCGCCGCGACGCAGACATCGGGCAGCCCGTACGCACGGGCCTCGCATGCCGATCGCGTTCAGGCCGGATCCTCAACCATTGCGACGCAATCGATGGCGAGTTGTCCACAGATTTTGTTGGCAAGCCTGTGGATATCCGCCAGACCAGACGCGTAACATATTGATACACAAGGGGATTCGATTTACGGACCTTGACGGGTCAATGATGCGGCAGCGCAAGGTCATTCGAACCGCACGCCGGGCGCGGGCCGTGCACCCGGCCGGTTCTCCACAGATTGTGTTGGCAAGCTTGTGGATATCCTGCGCATCGGCCGCCTAACTCATTGAGCGCAAGGGAATTTGTGCTTCGTCTGCAGAATCGGGCAGCGGCGGGGCCGCCCGTGGCGGCGGGCGCCGGCGCAATCCGCGCGTCAATGCCGGTCGAGCCCGCCGCGCAATTCGCTCGCCTTGTCGCGCAGCGCTTCGTAACCTGAGCGCGCATGCTCGGGCAGGTCGGGATCCCCGATCAGTGCGCCGAGCGTTTCGATCAGGCTGAACAGGATGCCCTTCGCCGCGCCGACCGCAATGCTCTGCGATTCGATCGACTTGTGCAGGTGGTCGACCGCCGCCTCCAGATTCTCGAGCTTCTGTTCGCCGTCGTCGGGCCGGTTGTCGGTCGTCATCGTCTACCTCCGCCATCGTTCAAGGGTCATGTCACGATTCTATGCCGCTGCGTGCAAACGTGGCGCGACATCGCGCAACGTTTGCACGTCGCCGCACTACAGCACCGCGACCACCTTCACGCGGCCCGGCTGCTCGGCCGACGCGATGACATGGCCGTCGACGCGGCGGAACGTCAGCGACACGGTTTCGTCGCCGACGCGCAGCGCATCGATCCGCAGCCAGTCGACACCTTCCGGCAGCGTCGGGCGCTCGACGCGCACCTCGTGGCGCGATGCATCGATGCTCACGCCAAGGCACGCCTGCAGCATCATGAACGGCGCACCGGCCGCCCACGCTTGCGGCAGGCACGCGACCGGATACGCGGTCGGCGGTTCGCCGCGCCGGCGCGGGAACCCGCAGAACAGCTCGGGAAGCCGCATCTCGAAGCTCACCGCCGCCTCGAACAGCGCGCGCAGCAGGTTCACCGCGGCCGTCTTGTCGCCGTAGCGCGCGAGGCCGCGGGCGATCAGCGCATTGTCGTGCGGCCACACCGAGCCGTTGTGATACGCCATCGGGTTGAAACGCGGCTGGCCGGCCGCCAGCGTGCGGATGCCCCAGCCCGTCTGGAACAGCGCCGAGCCGAGCACGCCGGCAACCGCCGCGCCGCGCTCGGCATCGGGCAACCCGAACGCGAGCAGGTGGCCCGCGTTCGATGCGAACACGCGGCACAGGTCGCCATGACCGTCGAGCGCGATCCCGTAGAAATCGCCTTCCGGCATCCAGAACAGCGCGTCGACCTGCTCGCGCAGTGCCTTCGCGCGCAGCGCGTAGCGCGTGGCGTCGGCCGCGTGGCCGCGCCGGTGCGAGCATGCCGACATCGCATCGAGCGCCGCGCACGCATAGGCCTGCACTTCGACGAGCGCGATCGGCCCGTCCGGGAAGCGGCCGTCCTCATGAAACACCGAATCGTGACTGTCCTTCCAGCCCTGGTTCGCGAGGCCGCGCTCCGACGTGCGCTGATAATCGAGCAGTCCGTAAGGATTGCGGTCGCACTTGTCGATCACCCATTGCGCGGCGCGCTCGAGCGCGGGCCACAGCTCGTCGATCAGCGCATCGTCGCCGGTGCGTTCGACATACGCGCCGGCCAGCACGATGAACAGCGGAGTCGTGTCGACGCCGCCGTAGTACAGCGCGAACGGCACCTCGCCCGTCGCGGCCATCTCGCTGCGGCGGAACTCGTGCATGATCTTGCCGGGCTCCGCGTCGCGGAACGCGGACGTCTCGCGCGCCTGATGCTCGGCCAGGAAACGCAGCACGCCGCGCGCGAGCGACGGCTGCAGCCACAGCATCTGCAGCGACGTGATCACCGCGTCGCGGCCGAACGGCGTCGAGAACCACGGAATGCCCGCATACGGGTACGGCCCCGTGTCGAGCTGCGTCGTGAGCAGCCCGAGATCCGCGAGCGAACGATCGAGCCATGCGTCGAACAGCGGATTGCCGGTGTTCACGCGCGCCATCGACTCGCGCCGCGCGCGCATCTCGCGGTGCACGCCGACAAGCGCGGTGCGCAGCGCGACGCGGCCGCACCCGGGCCCTTCGATGTGCGCCGGGCCGAGCGTCGCGTCGACGGTCAGGTAGATCGACACGCACGCCTGCGCGGCGATCGTCAGCGTGTAGTCGGCGCGATCGACCGACAGTGCGTCGGGCGCCGGCGAGAAATGCACGGTCACGTTGCGCTCGACGCCGTCGAGGCCGTCGTAGCGCAGCCGCACCGCGCCCGCGTCGACGCGCGGAGCAGCCACCGTGCCGCGCTTCGGGCGCTGCGTGCCGCGCACCTCGAACATGTCCTTGAAATCGGCCGCGAACGACAGCGACAGCGGCACCTCGGCTTCGCTCGCGCCGTAGTTCGTCAGCGTCAGCGCTTCGTACAGTATGTCGCCCGCGAGCACGCGCATCCGTTCGATATGGATCACGCCCTCCGGCGTCTCGTGGCCGCCGAGCGGCGGCAGCGGGCGGTTGGTCAGGTGTGCGGTAAACGATGCGTTGTCGGCGCTCGTCGCGCCCGACAGCAGCGACGGCGCGCGGCCGCCGAACGTCAGGCGCCATTTCGACAGCACGCGCATGTCGTCGACGAACAGGCCGTCGTCGTGGCCGCCGATGTCGCCGAGCGCATCGCCGACCACGAATGCATCGCCGGATTTCAGCACGTACTGGTTGCCGCGCGCGAGCGCCTGCGGATCGGCTTCGGGTGCGATGAATGCAGGGCCCGACACTGGGGTCGGGGCAACAGGCGCGACTTGCGGCGCCTGCGTCGTCGTGGCTTCGGCGTGATTCGGCATCGATGCTCCTGTGTCGAGGCGCAACGCGCGGCGCGCGTCGCGTGTTTCGCACAGGATAGGCCAGAACGGGGGACGCGCGCAGCGACGAAACGGCCGCGACGCCATGCGACGTTTCCGTCGCCGCATGGCGTCGCGAGCGGGCGCCGGGGCCGGCGCCGACGTGGGCGTGTTACGCGCCGGTCAGAACTTCCACAGGATGTTGCCGAGCACCGCGTTGTCGCGCACGCCGCTGCCGTACTGGCCGCTGTACGTGAGGCCGAGCGTCAGGCGCTTCGTGATGTTCGCGTCGATGCCGGCCTCGAGCACTGCGCTGTCGCGAGCAATCGGCACGCCCGACACCTGAAACGACGTGCCGCCGTTCGCGAACGCGAACGTCGCCGACGGCCGCACGTTGCCGAACGCGTGGCGCCAGCCGACCGTCCCGCGCGCGGTGAACGTGCCGCTCGCGATCGAGCCGAGCTGCGACGCCGCGCGCAGGCCGAGCGTCGAGAAGCCGACGTGGGTCGTCTCGCCGCCGGCGCGCAGCGCTGCCGCGCCGCCGCTTTCCGTATAGCCGTCGGTATGCAGGTTCACGTACGCGATGCCCGCGAACGGTTCGAGCGCGACGGGCCCGACCGGCAGCGCGTAGCCGACTTCGCCGAACACCTGTGCCGAATTCGCGTTGTAGCCGGCCGAGTCGTGATCGGAGAAGCCCGCGAAGCCCGGATAACGGTCGCTGTTGATCCGGTACCACGTGTACGACGCGCCGCCGCGCACGCCGAGCGCACCGTACTGCGCACCGCCGTACAGCGACAGGTAGTAGCTGTTCACCGACGCCGACGAACTCTGGTCGTTGTCGAGCGAGCCGTGCGTGACGCCCGCGGCCAGGCCCGCACGCCACTTGTCGTTGAGCGCCATGTCGGCACCGGCGATGAAGCCCGTCATGCTGCGCTTGATCGTCGATGCGTTGCCGTCGCCGGCAAGCCGGCTGCGGCCGCCGAACGCCTGCCCCCAGACGACCGGCTGGTAAGGCGTGCCGCCGTAGCAGCCGTCGCGCGAACCGATCCGGCGTTCCGACGACAGCGTCGGGTCGACCGCGCCGGCCGTGTTGTCGCCGCACAGCGCGGCACCGCCCGACGACAGCGCCGCGAGCGGGCCCGATCCGGGCGCGAGACCCTGGCGGACGCGATCGGTCACCGCGTCGCGCACATAACGGCTGTCGAGCAGCAGCATGCTCTTCAGGCTCGCCTGCAGTTCGCCGTCGAGCAGCCCGTATGCGCGGCGCGCCGTGCCCGCGTCGGTCGTCAGCACAGCGTCGTACAGCGGGTTGCCGGCACCGAGCCCGCCGAGGGCGGGGGCGCCCGCGCGCTGGTTCGGCGTCGTCGCGACGTCGGGCAGCGCGGTGCCGTTCCCGACCAGTTGCAGATACACGTGATCCGGATCGTAGCTGAGGGTCGGCATCAGGAACGCGTAGTTCGCAGTCACCTGGTTGAATGCGCCCTGCACGCCCGACGAGGCGGTGAGGATCGTGTAAGTCGTGCCCGGCTGATAGCCCGTCTGGTTCGCGAGCACTTGCACGGTGCCGCCGTTCAGCGTCGCCGTGCCCGTCGCGGCGACGCTGCCGCTTTGCTGCGGCGTGGCCGCGACCTGGAACGTCGAACCCGGCTGGAACGTGACGTTGCCGGCCACGTTCAGCGCCGCGCCCGGCTGCGATGCGGCCGCCGTCGCGCCGCCCTGCACCACGAGGCCGCCGATCGTGCCCGTGCCCGTCAGCGTCGCGCCGTTCTGCACGGTCACGGCCGACTGGGCGAGCGAACCGTTGACGGCGAGCGTGCCGGCGCTGACGGTGGTCGGGCCGCTCAGCGTATTCGTGCCCGTCAGCGTCAGTTGCCCGCTGCCGGCCTGCGTCAGCGAACCGGTGCCGGACAGCACGCTTGCAACCGTCACGCTGCCGGACTGATTGAACACCAGCGCGCCGTTGTCGACGACGTTGCCGGCGATGCTGCCCGACGTGCCGCCGTTGCCGAGTTGCAGCGTGCCGCCGGCCGCGATCGTGGTGCCGCCCGTATACGTGTTGCTGCCGGTCAGCACCTGCGTGCCGCTCGCCACCGTGACGCCGCCCGTGCCGGCGATCGCTCCGCCGAATGCGGTGCCGGCGCCGTTCAGCGTCAGCGCATTCGCGCCGAGATTCACGTTCGTGCCGGCCGCGCCCGACAGCGTGCCGATCGTCTGCGCGCCTGTCGCACCGCTCACGTCGAACGTCGCGCCCGCGCCGGCCAGGCTCACCGCGCCCGTCGACGCGAGGCTGCCGCCCGCACCGAGCGCCAGCGTGCCCGCGTTGATCGTCGTGCCGCCGGTGTAGGTGTTCGCAGCGGTCAGCGTGGTGGTCGCCGCGCCATTCTTCACGAGTGCGCCCGCGCCGGAAATCGCACCGCTCAGCCCGAGCGCGTTGCTGCCGCCCAGCGTGAGCGCCGCACCCGTGCCGAGATTGACCCCGTTGCTCACCGTCAGGCTCGCGTTCGTATCGAGCGTCGCCGCGCCGCCGACGTTCAGCGCGCCGGTGCCGAGTGCCGCGGCGTTGCCGAGCACGACGCTGCCGCTGTTCAGGTTCGTGCCGCCGGTATAGGTATTCGCACTGTTCAGCGTCTGCGTGCCGGTGCCGGCCAGCGTCAGGCTGCCCGCGCCGCCGATCGTTCCGCCGAACGTGCCGCTGGCGGTCCCGCCGAGCGTCAGGGCGTTGCCGCCAAGGCTGATGTTCGTTCCCGCGACGCCCGACAGCGCGCCGAGCGACTGCGCACCCGTTGCACCGCTCAGGTCGAGCGCCGCGCCCGCGCCGGCCAGGTTCACCGCGCCGGTCGACGCGAAGCTGCCGCCCGCGCCGAGCGCGAGCGTGCCGCTGTTGATCGTCGTGGTGCCCGAGTACGTGTTTGCGCCGGTCAGTGTCGTCGTCGTCGCGCCGTTCTTCACGAGGCTGCCGGTGCCGGAAATCCCGCCGCTCAGCGCGAGGGCGTTGCCGCCGCCGAGCGTGAGCGCCGCGCCCGTGCCGAGATTGACCGCGTTACCGACCGTCAGGCTCGTGTTCGTATCGAGCGTCGCCGCGCCGCCGACGTTCAGCGCGCCGGTGCCGAGTGCCGCGGCGTTGCCGAGCACGACGCTGCCGCTGTTCAGGTTCGTGCCGCCCGTATAGGTGCTCGCGCCGTTCAGCGTCTGCGTGCCGGTGCCGGCCAGCGTCAGGCCGCCGGTGCCGGAAATCGCGCCGCTGAAGGTGCCGCTGGCCGTACCGCCGAGCGTCAGCACATTGCCGCCGAGGCTCACGTTCGTGCCCGCCACGCCCGACAGCGCACCGATCGCCTGCGCACCGCCCGTGCTGATGTCGAGCGCCGCACCGGCGTTGGCGAGATTCACCGTGCCCGTTGCCGCGAGACTGCCGCCCGCGCCCAGCGCCAGCGTGCCCGCGTTGATCGTCGTGCCGCCTGTATACGTGTTCGCGCCCGTCAGCGTGGTGGTCGCCGCGCCGTCCTTCACGAGGCTGCCCGCACCGGAAATCGCGCCGCTCAACCCGAGGGCGTTGCTGCCGCCGAGCGTCAGCGTGGTGGTCGTTCCGAGATCGATTGCGTTGCCGATCGTCAGGCTCGTGTTCGTATCGAGCGTCGCCGCGCCGCCGACGGTCAGCGCGCCGGTGCCGAGCGCCGAGCCGTTGCCGAGCACCAGGCCGCCGGCGTTCAGCGTCGTGCCGCCCGTATAGGTGTTCGCGCCGGACAGCGTCAACGCCGCCGCGCCGTTCTTCACGAGCCCGCCCCCGCCGGCGATCACGCCGCCCAGGCCGATTCCGGTGCTACCGACGAGCGTCAGCGTCGTGCCCGTCGCGATATTGACGCCGTTCGTGAGCGACACGTTGGTGGTCGCATCGAGCGTCGACGAACCGTTCACGTTCACCGCGCCGAAGCCGAGCGACGTATTGCTGCCGACGGCGAGGTTGCCGCCATTCAGGTTCGTGCCGCCCGTATACGTGTTCGTGCCCGTCAGCGTTTGCGTGCCGGCGCCTGACAGCGTCACGCTGCCCGCCCCGCCGATCGTGCCGGCATAGGTCGCATTGGCGCTGCCGTTGAGCGTCAGCGAATTGCCGCCGAGGTTCACGTTCGTGCCGGCCGCGCCGGCCAGCGAGCCGATCGTCTGCGCGCCCGATGCGTTGCTCACGTCGAACGTCGCGCCCGCGCCGGTCAGGTTGACCGTGCCCGTCGCCGCCAGGCTGCCGCCCGCGCCCAGCGCGAGCGTCCCGCTGTTGATCGTCGTTTCGCCGGTATACGTATTCGCGCCGGTCAGCGTGGTGATCGCCGCGCCGTTCTTCACGAGGCCGCCGGCTCCGCCGATCGTGCCGGCCAGCCCGAGATCGTTGCTGCCGCCGATCGTCAGCGTCGTGCCAGTGGCGAGATTGACCGCGTTGTTGAGCGTCACGTTTGCGCTCGTGTCGAGCGACGCGTTCGTGTTGACGTTCAGCGCGCCCGTGCCGAGCGATGCATTGTTGCCGACGACCAGGCCGCCGCCATTCAGGTTCGTGCCGCCCGAGTACGTGCTCGCACCGGACAGCGTCAGCGTGCCGCCGTCGTTCTTCGTCAGCGCGCCTGCGCCCGTCACCGTACCCGACAGCGTGAGCCCGGTCGCGCCCTGCACCGTCAAGCCGCCGCCGTTGAGCGTCACGTTGTTGGAGACGTCAAGCCCGGCGGCGCCCGCCTGCAGCGCGCCGCCATTGCCCGTGATGTTGCCGGTGCCGAGCGACGCGTTGGCGCCGATGATCGCGACGCCGCCGTTCAGCGTCGCGTCCTGCGCGGTAGACGCACCGTTGATCGTCCAGTTGCCGCTGTTGACGTCGAGGTGGTTGAAGTTGATATAGTTGTTGACCGCGATCGTACCGTTCGCGGTGGCGCCCCGCTGCAGATTGAGCGTGTTGTTGCCACCCGCGCCGCCGTCGACGACGCCCGTCGCCGCGACGCCGAGCGTGACCGGGCCGACCGTGATGTTGAACGCGCCGCCTGTACCGCCCGCCGTGTTGACCGACGAGCCCGTCACGGCATTGAACGTGTTGGTGCTGTTCGCGCCCATCGACACGCCGCCGTTGATCGTGCCCGAGTTGGTAAACGTATTGCCCTGACCGGGCGTGCCGTTCGAGCCGAACGATACGCGGCCGGTGATCGTTCCGCTGTTTGACATATCGACCTGACCGCCGCCGTATGCAGCGACCACGGGCGCGTCCGCGCCGATGAGGGTCGCACCGACCAGCGGGCTGGAGCCGATCGTGCCGGTGTTCGTGATGTGCGACGTACCGCCCGTGCCGTTCTGCACTGACAGCGCCATGCCCGTCACGCCGCTGATCGCCACCCCCGTCGAGCCGTTCATCGTGCCGTTATTGACGACGGTCGTGTTGCTCGCCGACGCATTGCCGACCACCGCCCCGCTCGACAGCACGCCGAGCCCCGAGCCGAGCGCGGAAGGATCGATCGTGCCGTTGTTGGTCAGTGTGTTGTTGTTGCCGGTCAGCGACATCGCCGTGCCGCCGACGCCGAGCAGCACGCCGACGCTCGCGCCGGGGTTGACCGTCACGTTCAGGTTGTTCGCGCTGTTCGCGTAACTGGGAGCCAGCGGGTTCGCAACGCCGGAACAGGTCACCGTGGTGCCTGCCGTGCTGCAGGTCGCATGGGCGGGAACGACGCCGGCGCCGGACAGCGCCAGGAAAACACCCGTCGGCAACAGCAGTCTCGGAAACGGCTCGCCGGCTTTTTTCGAACGCGCAAGATTCATGCTTTCCCTCATTTTTTCTTTGATATTGGTATTGCGCTACGCCGAACGGCATGCAGCATAAAATCCGCGGTCAAAAGCGTGCCCGCCGGCGGTCGCGATGCGACGTCGGTTTATTCGTGATGAATTTTTGATAAGCCCCGGACTGCGGATGCGAAACTAGTCGAATGGCATGATGGCGGCCCCTGATTTTATGCAGCGACTTTCTGGTTGATTTGATTACTGCCCTGCTTTTTGTCAGACAAGGCTATATCAAACTCACGCCATTTTCCAGTTGCTGCTGTTTTCCCATCGGGTCAAGGGCGGAATGAGCATGTATTTTTTACCCGCCAACGCGTACCCGGAAGCAGAATCCCGTGTTTTCGCCCGCTTGTTTTGATCTTTCTCAAAAACACCGGAATCGCCGCATCCGTGGAAACGCTGATATACGACCTCGATTCAGGGAACACGATTTTTGCAGCGCAATATTTTCATTCTGGCGAATCGCTTACGCAGATAATAACTATCCGCTTAATAAACAATACAAGCCAGATTTTCACAAACCCGCCACAATCGCCTCATTTCCGCCTCGCATCAAACCTTAAACGCGAATCGTTATCGCTTGTCCGGCGCCCATGACATTCGTACGGCCGGCGAGAATGAAAGAACGCCGCATCCGGCGTGAAACGGCAGGAAGCCCGAAGGAAGGAGAAAATCAGGCGCCGGACGCGTTTGCCTCCGTGCGCCGTCTTATGAAAACAGGCTCATCAGGTAAAGCATCGGCCGGAACGAGACCGGCCGCGCGTCGGGATTCGCCCACAGACGCATCGCATACACCGTGTAGGCCGGAACCTCGCGCCAGCTCGAATAGACATCGCGCAACTGGAAGCGGCGCGGATACGCGGCGGAGATGTTCGCCCGCGCGACCCGTTTGGTTCGGTAATTCAAGGTTTTCGGTCTCTCAGGTCGTCGGGCGTATCGGCTGGCCCGGCCCGGCATGGGCGCGTAACGCTAGCACGGCGCACTCGCACGTGTCCACGCGGCCGGCCGATGCCGGCCCGTTACCGACCTGTTGGAAAGAAGACCGACTCGCTTTGCGCTGGAGGGCAGGCCGGCGCTATGGAGATCGAAAGAATGTGAGCGGCTGCATTGCGCCGTGATGCCCGGCCCGGCCCGAATCGAACCGCGTCAGTCGGCCGGACACATCGCCAGCCGCCCCATCGCCTCGCCGGCGCCGCGCACCGCGCAGGTGGCCGGCTCGTCGGCGATCCGTGCGATCACCCCCGTCTCGTCGTACAGCAGGCGTTCGAGATCCGCGAGCAGCGCGCCGCCGCCCGTCAGCACCACGCCGCGATTCGCGATGTCGGTCACGAGTTCGGCCGGCGCGTTTTCCAGCACCGACTTCACCGCGCCGATCACCTGCTTGAGCGGCGCGGCCAGCGCGTCCGCGACGTCGTGGTTGGACAGCTCGACCGAGCGCGGCAGGCCGTCGCCGATGCCGCGCCCGACCGCGCGTGTCGTCGTGCGCGGCACCGCGCTGGTGGCCGAGCCGATCGTCTTCTTCACGTGCTCGGCCGTCTGCTCGCCGAGCAGCACGCCGTACAGGTTGCGGACATGGTTCACGATCGCCGCGTCGAACTGGCTGCCGCCGACGCGGATCGCTTCGCGGTAGACGATGCCGCCGAGCGCGATCACCGCGACTTCGGTCGTCCCGCCGCCGATGTCGATGACCATCGAGCCGACCGGCTCGGTCACCGGCAGGCCCGCGCCGAGCCCGGCAGCCAGCGATTCCTCGATCAGTTCGACCTCCGACACGCCGGCTGCGAATGCGGCCTCGCGAATCGCGCGGCGCTCGACGGCCGTCGCATCGGACGGCACGCACAGCGTGACCTCGACGCGGCGGCCGAAGCGCGAACGCGTGCGCGACATGTCGATGAAGCTGCGGATCATCTGTTCGGCCGCGTGCGCGTCGGCGATCACGCCGTGCCGCATCGGCCGCACGGCTTCGAGATGCCCCGGTTCGCGGCCGAGCAGCGCCTTCGCACGCTCGCCGACGGCCTCGAGCGTCGGCCGCGCGTCGTTCGCGCCCGCCTTGCGGAAGCAGATGACCGACGGCTGGTTCAGCACCACGCCGCGCTCGTGCGTATAGATCTGCGTACTCGCCGTCCCAGGATCGATCGCAACGGGTTGCGCAAACAACTTTCCGAACAGCGGTGTCGACATATCAAGCCTTTTTGAACGATCGGGCCGGGACGGCCCCGCCGCATCCCCGCGGCGCGCCTGCCGCCCCATCATGAAGTTAGCGGCAAATCGTGCCGATACTTTAGCCAATTCCGATGATTATTTCGCGACGAAATTGCCGAAAACAGCGCTTCGAGGGTGTCGGACTCCGAAACGGTCTCTCGCGCTGCGCCTGTAAAACACGGTAATCTCTCGGTCTTGCCTGCTCCCGGCAGGCTTCAGACGCCCGATCACGCCAGGTATTTCCTCCATGACAGCGACCGTTTCCTCCCGCTGGGCGCGGGTGCGCCCGCTCTGCACGACGCTCGTCGCCTTCTGGTGCTGCACGGTCGCCGCGCAACCGCTGCCGGCCACCGCCACCGCGCCCGCCCCCGCTGCGGCCGGCACGCCGGTGGCC
>NZ_JBNCAB010000078.1:0-35961 GCF_049805555.1 Burkholderia sp. DN3021
GCATCGAGCAGTTCCGAAAGCACGACGACGAGCGCCGCGCCGGCCCCGGCCGCAGCGCCCGCCGCCGCCAGCAGTTGACCGTCGCGGCCCGGCCGGGTCGCGACCACCCCGCGCCGCCGGCGCGGTTCATTGACGGCAGATGATGAAAAAGACGACCCTGAAATCGGTGTTTCTGACCGGCCTGCTGGTTCTCGTCCCGCTCGCGATCACGCTGTGGGTGCTCGGTCTCATCATCGGCACGATGGACCAGACGCTGCTCCTGCTGCCCGAATCGTGGCAGCCCGAGCGGATGCTCGGCTTCCACCTGCCGGGGATCGGCGCGGTGCTGACGCTCGCGTTCATCTTCGTCGTCGGGCTGGCCACGCGGAATTTCATCGGCCAGAAGCTCGTCACCTGGTGGAATGCGGTCGTGCGCCACATCCCGGTCGTCGGGCCGATCTACACGAGCGTCAAGCAGGTATCGGATACGCTGCTGTCGAGCAGCGGCAACGCGTTCCGCAAGGCGCTGCTGATCGAATACCCGCGCCGCGGCTCGTATACGATCGCGTTTCTGACCGGCACGCCCGGCGGCGACGTGCTCAATCATCTGACGGAAGAATACGTGAGCGTATACATCCCGACGACGCCGAACCCGACGTCGGGCTTCTTCCTGATGCTGCCGAAGAGCGAAGTCATCGAACTCGACATGTCGGTCGATGCCGCGCTGAAGTACATCGTCTCGATGGGCGTCGTGGCGCCCCTGGCGCCGGCTCCGGCGCCCGCCCGCCGCCCCGTCGAGCCGCCGCTGTAAGTAAAGAATCATCGCCCGGGCCGCGCGTTGCGGCGCCCGTTGATCAAACCGAACGAAAGCAAACATCATGTCGATGCGTACTGAATACTGCGGTCTCGTGACCGAACACCTGCTGGGCCAAACCGTGTCGCTGTGCGGCTGGGTGCAGCGCCGCCGCGATCACGGCGGTGTGATCTTCATCGACCTGCGCGATCGTGAAGGCCTCGTGCAGGTGGTGTGCGACCCGGATCGCGCGGAGATGTTCGCGACCGCCGAAGGCGTACGCAACGAGTTCTGCGTGCAGATCAAGGGCCTCGTGCGCAACCGTCCGGACGGCACGGTCAACGCCGGCCTGAAGAGCGGCAAGATCGAAGTGCTGTGCCACGAACTGAACGTGCTGAACGCGTCGGTCACGCCGCCGTTCCAGCTCGACGACGACAACCTGTCGGAAACGACGCGTCTCACGCACCGCGTGCTCGACCTGCGCCGTCCGCAGATGCAGCACAACCTGCGCCTGCGCTACCGCGTCGCGATCGAGGCGCGCAAGTACCTCGACGAGCAGGGCTTCATCGACATCGAAACGCCGATGCTGACGAAGAGCACGCCGGAAGGCGCGCGCGACTACCTCGTGCCGTCGCGCGTGAACGCGGGCCAGTTCTTCGCGCTGCCGCAGTCGCCGCAGCTGTTCAAGCAGCTGCTGATGGTCGCGAACTTCGACCGTTATTACCAGATCACCAAGTGCTTCCGCGACGAAGATCTCCGTGCCGACCGTCAGCCGGAATTCACGCAGATCGACTGCGAGACGTCGTTCCTCGGCGAGCAGGAAATCCGTGACCTGTTCGAAGACATGATCCGTCACATCTTCAAGACGACGATCGACGTCGAGCTCGACGCGACCTTCCCGGTGATGCCGTACTCGGAAGCGATGGCGCGTTTCGGTTCGGACAAGCCGGACCTGCGCGTGCAGCTCGAATTCACCGAGCTGACCGACGCGATGAAGGACGTCGACTTCAAGGTGTTCAGCACGCCGGCCAACGCGAAGGACGGCCGGGTCGCGGCGCTGCGCGTGCCGAAGGGCGGCGAGCTGTCGCGCGGCGACATCGACGGCTACACGGAATTCGTGCGCATCTACGGCGCGAAGGGCCTCGCCTGGATCAAGGTCAACGAGAAGGCGAAGGGGCGCGACGGCCTGCAGAGCCCGATCGTCAAGAACCTGCACGACGCGTCGATCGCGGCGATCCTCGAGCGCACCGGCGCTGAAGACGGCGACATCATCTTCTTCGCGGCCGACCGCGCGAAGGTCGTCAACGACAGCCTCGGCGCGCTGCGCCTGAAGATCGGCCATTCGGAATTCGGCAAGGCGAACGGCCTCGTCCAGGCCGGCTGGAAGCCGCTGTGGGTCGTCGATTTCCCGATGTTCGAATACGACGACGAAGATGCGCGCTACGTCGCTGCGCACCACCCGTTCACGAGCCCGAAGGACGAGCACCTCGAGTACCTCGAGACCGACCCGGGCCGCTGCCTCGCGAAGGCATACGACATGGTGCTGAACGGCTGGGAAATCGGCGGCGGCTCGGTGCGTATCCACCGCGAGGAAGTGCAGAGCAAGGTGTTCCGCGCGCTGAAGATCGGCGCGGAAGAGGCTCAGCTGAAGTTCGGCTTCCTGCTGGACGCGCTGCAGTACGGCGCGCCGCCGCACGGCGGTATCGCATTCGGCCTCGACCGCATCGTCACGATGATGGCCGGCGCCGACTCGATCCGCGACGTGATCGCGTTCCCGAAGACGCAGCGTGCGCAAGATCTGCTCACGCAGGCACCGAGCCCGGTCGACGAGCGTCAGCTGCGCGAACTGCACATCCGTCTGCGTCAGCCGGAACAGCCGAAGGCTTAACACTCCTTCGCACCCGGTCGTGTGTGCGGCGACGCGCACACGACGCACATGAAAAAGGCGCCGCGATGCGCCTTTTTCATTTTTTGCGGTACAGTCGCAGCACTTGCCGCACGTTCGGAGCACATGCCCGGCGCGCGGCCCCGTGCCGTATGAAACCAAGATGACGAAGCCGCCGAAAATCCCCGAATCCGTTCTCGTCGTGATCTATACGCCCGACCTCGATGTGCTGGTGATCAAGCGTGCCGACCAGCCCGATTTCTGGCAATCGGTGACCGGATCGAAGGACGCGCTCGACGAGCCGCTCGCGGTCACGGCCGCGCGCGAAGTGGCCGAGGAAACCGGCATCTCGGTCGGCACGCCGGACGTGCCGGCCACCGCGCTGGTCGACTGGCGCCACCGGATCGAATACACGATCTATCCGCAATACCTGCACCGCTATGCACCGGGCGTCACGCGCAACACCGAACACTGGTTCGGCCTGTGCGTGCCGCGTCGCGTCGACGTGACGCTGTCGCCGCGCGAGCATGTGGATCACGCATGGCTGCCGTTCCGCGAGGCGGCCGCGCGCTGCTTCTCGCCGTCGAACGCGGAGGCGATCCTGCAATTGCCCGTGCGCGTCGCACTTGCGCGCACGCCGCACGGCTCGTCCGCATGACTGCGGAGGCTCGCAAGCGCTTCGCGCAATTGCGGCAGATGTTCCTGCAGGAACGCGGCTCCGCGTCGCGGCTCGCGTTCACGGCGGGCAACACGGTGCGGCTGTGCGAGGGCGGCGGCGAATTCTTCCGGGCGCTGATCGAGCGGATCGATGCCGCGCGCGAGCAGGTGATGCTCGAAACCTATATCTTCTGCGACGATGCGGCCGGCCGGCCGGTGTCGGATGCGTTGATCCGCGCGGCGCAGCGCGGCGTGCGCGTGCGCGTGATCACCGACGGCGTCGGCACCGCGCGCCTGCCGCTGTTCGACACGTGGGCAGAGGCCGGCGTCGAGCACTGCATCTACAACCGTTTCCTGTTCGGCCGCTTCGGCTTCTCGCGCACGCACCGCAAGCTCGCGGTGATCGATCACGCGGCCGCGTTCTGCGGCGGCATCAACATCGTCGACGACTACGCGCAAAACGGCACGACGCTGCCGTTTCCGCGCTGGGATTTCGCGGTCGAGATGGCGGGGCCGGCAGTGTCCGACGTGCGCGCCGCGTTCGAGCTGCAGTGGCACCGGATCCAGTTCGGCCACAAGCCGTACACACAGTACGCGGCCGGGCTGCATGGCGGCGAAGCGTTCCCCGACATGTTCCGGCGCTGGATACGCAGCCACCGGTGGATCAAGGCCGGCGCGCTGCGGGTCGTGACGGAACCGAGCGTCGCGTTCGTCGCGCGCGACAACGTCGTGAACCGCCGCGCGATCGAGAAGGCCTATCTCGCGGCGATCGGCCAGGCGCGCCAGCGGATCCTGGTCGCGAATCCGTATTTCATGCCCGGCCGCAAGCTGCGCCGTGCGCTGACGGGCGCCGCGCGACGCGGCGTCGACGTGCGGATCCTGATCGGCCGCAAGGAGTTCGCGGCGCTCGATACGGCCGTGCCATTCCTCTATCACACGCTGCTGCGCGCGGGCGTGCGCGTCGCCGAATACGACAAGACGATGCTGCACGGCAAGGTGGCCGTGATCGACGACACCTGGGCGACGGTCGGCTCGTCGAATCTGGACGCGCTGAGCCTGATGCTGAACAATGAGGCGAACGTCGTGCTGGTGCGCTACGATTCGGTCACGAACGAACTGCGCGACGCGATCGCGGCCGCGTTCGCCGACGGCCGGGAGATCGACGCCGCGCGATTCGCCGCGCGCCCGCGCATCGAGCGTATGCTGAACTGGCTCGCCTATACCGTGTATCGCGTCGTGATGAAGGCGCTGACGGTCGGCAGTTACGACTGACGCGGACTAAGCATTCGCTTCAAAAATCTGTCCGCACGTTCGTGCGGAAAAGCCGCTCCGGTCCCGCCGGAATCGCGCAAAATAGCGGCTCGGTTAGACACCGGTTTCTAATAATTTCCTTGTTTCGCGAGCGGCCGCACTCAATAATAGTACGGCCGTTCGATTTTATTCGAACCCCCGAACGGTTACAGAAATAGCTATGCGAAAAGGCGAACAGACGCGTGCCGCGATACTTGAAGCTGCTTTGGACCTCGCCAGCCGTGACGGGCTGGAGGGGCTGACGATCGGCCTGCTGGCCGAGCGCATGCAGATGAGCAAGAGTGGCGTGTTCGCGCACTTCGGATCGCGCGAGGACCTGCAGGTCGAGGTCGTCCGCGAGTATCACCATCGTTTCGAAAACGAGGTGTTCTTTCCGAGCCTGCGCGAAGCGCGCGGCCTGCCGCGTCTGCGGGCGATGCTGGCGCGCTGGATCGAGAAGCGCATCCAGGAGGTGACGACCGGATGCATCTACATCAGCGGCGCAGTGGAGTACGACGACCGGCCGGACAGCCCCGTGCGCGAGCAGTTGATCGCGAGCGTGACGGCCTGGCGTGCCGCGTTGCTGCGCGCCATCTCGCAGGCGATGGAAGAGGGGCATCTGCGTACGGATACCGATCCGGACCTGATGCTCTTCGAGTTGTACAGCTTCACGCTCGGCCTGCACCACGACGCACGTTTCCTGCATTCGCCGGATGCCGTGCGCCTCACGTGGGCCGCGCTGGAAAAGACGATTGTTTCGTATCAGAGCGAGAGCCGTTAGCGGCGCGTGATCCGCCCGCCAGGAGCTCGAGCCGTTTTGCCCACCTTTGGAGAGAGTCATGGGACAGTACGCCGCGCCGCTGCGCGACATGCAATTCGTGTTGCACGAGCTTCTGAACGTCGAAGCCGAAGTCAAGCAAATGCCCAAGCATGCGGACCTCGACGCCGACACGATCAACCAGGTCCTCGAGGAGGCGGGCAAGTTCTGCTCCGAGGTACTGTTCCCGCTGAACCAGGTCGGCGACCGCGAAGGCTGCACGTATGAAGGCGACGGCGTCGTGAAGACCCCGACCGGCTTCAAGGAAGCCTACCGGCAATACGTCGAGGCCGGCTGGCCGGCGCTCGGCTGCGATCCGGACTACGGCGGCCAGGGCCTTCCCGCGTTCGTGAACAACGCGCTCTACGAGATGATGAACTCGGCGAACCAGGCATGGACGATGTATCCGGGCCTGTCGCACGGCGCGTACGAATGCCTGCATGCGCACGGCGCACCGGAACTGCAGAAGGCCTACCTGCCGAAGCTCGTGACGGGCGAATGGACCGGCACGATGTGCCTGACCGAGCCGCATTGCGGCACCGACCTCGGCATCCTGCGCACCAAGGCCGAACCGAACGGCGACGGCTCGTACTCGATCAGCGGCACGAAGATCTTCATCTCGAGCGGCGAACACGACATGGCCGAGAACATCGTCCACCTCGTGCTCGCGCGCCTGCCGGACGCGCCGCAGGGCACGAAGGGCATCTCGCTGTTCATCGTGCCGAAGTTCATTCCCGACGCAGCGGGCGAGCCGGGCGAGCGCAACGGCATCAAGTGCGGCTCGATCGAGCACAAGATGGGCATCCACGGCAACTCGACATGCGTGATGAACCTCGACAACGCGAAGGGCTGGATGGTCGGCGAGCCGAACAAGGGCTTGAACGCGATGTTCGTGATGATGAATGCAGCCCGTCTCGGCGTCGGCGCGCAGGGCCTCGGCCTCACGGAAGTCGCGTACCAGAATTCGCTCGCGTATGCGAAGGAGCGCCTGCAGATGCGCTCGCTGACGGGCCCGAAGGCGCCGGACAAGCCGGCCGACCCGATCATCGTGCACCCGGACGTGCGCCGCATGCTGCTCACGCAGAAGGCGTACGCGGAAGGCGCGCGCGCGTTCACGTACTGGTCCGCGCTGCAGATCGACAAGGAGCTGTCGCACGCCGACGAAGCGGTGCGCAAGGAAGCGGCCGACCTCGTCGCGCTGCTCACGCCGATCATCAAGGCGTTCCTGACCGACAACGCGTTCGAGTGCACGAACCACGCGATGCAGATCTACGGCGGCCATGGCTTCATCTCCGAGTGGGGCATGGAGCAATACGTGCGCGACGCGCGGATCAACATGATCTACGAAGGCACGAACTCGATCCAGTCGCTCGACCTGCTGGGCCGCAAGGTGCTGGGCGACATGGGCGCGAAGCTGAAGAAGTTCGGCAAGCTCGTCACGGAATTCGCGGAAGCCGAAGGCGTGAAGCCGGAAATGGCCGAGTTCATCAACCCGCTCGCCGACATCGGCGACAAGGTGCAGAAGCTGACGATGGAAATCGGCATGAAGGCGATGCAGAACCCCGACGAAGTCGGCGCTGCCGCCGTGCCGTACCTGCGTACCGTCGGCCATCTGGTGTTCTCGTACTTCTGGGCGCGGATGGCGCGCCTCGCACTCGATAACGAAGCGTCGGGCGATCCGTTCTACAAGTCGAAGCTCGCGACGGCCCGCTTCTACTTCGCGCGCCTGCTGCCCGAAACGGCATCGACGATCCGCGCCGCGCGCGCCGGCTCGAAGACGCTGATGGAAGTCGACGAATCGCTGTTCTGATGCGAGTCCGGGCGGTGCGCGATGCGTACCGCCCGAACGCAACGGTTCCTGGTACTCACTTCTCCGTGCAGCCCTCACATCCGGCGCTGCACGACACTATCCGGAGACATCCCGTGAGCAATTTCCTGATTCGCAAGGTCGCCGTGCTGGGCGCCGGCGTGATGGGCGCGCAGATCGCCGCGCACCTCATCAACGCGCGCGTGCCGGTGCTGCTGTTCGACCTGCCGGCCAAGGACGGCCCGAAAAACGCGATCGCGCTGAAGGCGATCGAGAACCTGAAGAAGCTGTCGCCCGCGCCGTTCGGCGTGAAGGACGACGCGAAGTACCTCGAGGCAGCGAACTACGAAGACGACATCGCGAAGCTGGCCGAATGCGACGTCGTGATCGAGGCGATCGCCGAGCGGATGGACTGGAAGCACGACCTGTACAAGAAGGTCGCGCCGCACATCGCGCCGAACGCGATCTTCGCGACCAACACGTCGGGCCTGTCGATCACGAAGCTGTCCGAAGGTTTCTCGGACGAGCTGAAGGCGCGCTTCTGCGGCGTGCACTTCTTCAACCCGCCGCGCTACATGCACCTCGTCGAGCTGATCCCGACCGCGCATACGCGCCCGGAGATCCTCGACCAGCTCGAGACGTTCCTGACGAACATCGTCGGCAAGGGCGTCGTGCGCGCGAAGGACACGCCGAACTTCATCGCGAACCGCGTCGGCATCTTCTCGATCCTCGCGGTGATCACCGAGGCCGCGAAGTTCGGCCTGCGCTTCGACGAAGTCGACGACCTGACGGGCAGCCGTCTCGGCCGCGCGAAGTCGGCGACGTTCCGCACCGCGGACGTGGTCGGCCTCGACACGATGGCGCACGTGATCAAGACGATGCAGGACAACCTCGCCGACGATCCGTTCTTCCCGGTCTACCAGACACCTGCCGTGCTCGCCGAACTGGTGAAGCAGGGCGCGCTCGGCCAGAAGACGGGCGGCGGTTTCTACAAGAAGGAAGGCAAGGCGATCAAGGTGCTCGACGCGAAGACGGGCGCCTACGTCGATTCGGGCGCGAAGGCCGACGAAACCGTCGGCCGCATCCTGAAGCGTCCGCCGGCCGAGCGCCTGAAGCTGCTGCGCGAGACGGACCATCCGCATGCGCAGTTCCTGTGGTCGATCTTCCGCGACGTGTTCCACTACATCGGCGTGCATCTCGAGTCGATCGCCGACAACGCGCGCGACGTCGACCTCGCGATCCGCTGGGGCTTCGGCTGGAA
The DNA here is from genome assembly GCF_049805555.1 of Burkholderia sp. DN3021. Classification (NCBI taxonomy): domain Bacteria; kingdom Pseudomonadati; phylum Pseudomonadota; class Betaproteobacteria; order Burkholderiales; family Burkholderiaceae; genus Burkholderia; species Burkholderia sp. DN3021. Next base: position 8,490 of record NZ_JBNCAB010000078.1, read on the forward strand.
CGAAGGTCCGTTCGAAGGCTGGCAGGCCGCCGGCTGGAAGCAGGTCGCCGAGTGGGTGCAGGAAGACATCGCGGCCGGCAAGGCGCTCGCGAACGTGCCGCTGCCGACGTGGGTGCTCGAAGGCCCGGTTGCCGAGCAGGGCGGCGTGCACACGGCCGAAGGCTCATGGGCACCGGCGGCGCAGCGCTTCGTGCCGCGTTCGGACCTCGCCGTCTACAACAAGCAGGTGTTCCGCGCGCCGCTGCTCGGCGAAACCGGTGCCGATCCGAAGACCTACGGCAAGACGCTGTTCGAGACCGACGCGGTGCGCGCCTGGGTCGACGACCGGGCGGGCGAGGACGACGTCGTGATCGTGTCGTTCAAGTCGAAGATGAACACGATCGGACCGAGCGTGATCGACGGCCTCGTGCAGGCGATCGAACTCGCGGAGAAGGACTACAAGGGCGTGGTGATCTGGCAGCCGACGTCGCTGAAGCTCGGCACGCCGGGCGGCCCGTTCTCGGCCGGCGCGAACCTCGAAGAGGCGATGCCCGCGTTCATGATGGGCGGCGCGAAGGGCATCGAGCCGTTCGTGAAGAAGTTCCAGGAAGGCATGCTGCGCGTGAAGTACGCGAACGTGCCGGTCGTTGCAGCCGTGTCGGGCATCGCGCTCGGCGGCGGGTGCGAGCTGATGCTGCACAGCGCGAAGCGCGTCGTGCACGTCGAGAGCTACATCGGCCTCGTCGAAGTGGGCGTCGGCCTGGTGCCGGCGGGCGGCGGCCTGAAGGAAGCCGCGCTGCGCGCGGCGGATGCCGCAACGGCTGCGAATGCGACCACCGACATCCTGAAGTTCGTCACGAAGTCGTTCGAGAACGCGGCGATGGCGAAGGTGTCGGCGTCCGCGCACGATGCGCGTGCGATGGGCTACCTGAAGCCGTCCGACACGATCATCTTCAACGTGTTCGAACTGCTCGACACCGCGAAGAAGGAAGCGCGCGCGCTGGCCGCAAGCGGCTATCGCGCACCGCTGCGGGCGAAGGACGTGCCGGTCGCCGGCCGCTCGGCGATCGCGACGATCAAGGCATCGCTCGTCAACATGCGTGACGGCCGCTTCATCAGCGAGCACGACTACCTGATCGCGAGCCGCATCGCCGAAGCGGTGTGCGGCGGCGACGTCGAAGCCGGCAGCCTCGTCGACGAGCAGTGGCTGCTCGCGCTCGAGCGCCGCGCGTTCGTCGAGCTGCTCGGCACGCAGAAGACGCAGGAACGGATCATGGGCATGTTGCAGACCGGCAAGCCGGTGCGTAACTGAGCGAGTGCATAGCATGGGACCAGAGTAAGCGCTGAAGCGCCAACTCTGGTCGACAGGCCAAGGAGTCTGAAATGAGCAAACAATTGCAAGACGCATACATCGTCGCCGCCAGCCGCACGCCGATCGGCAAGGCCCCGCGCGGTGTATTCAAGAACACGCGCCCGGACGAGCTGCTGGTCCACGCGATCAGGTCGGCGGTCGCGCAGGTGCCCGGCTTCGACACGAAGCTGATCGAGGACGCGATCATCGGCTGCGCGATTCCGGAAGCCGAGCAGGGCCTGAACGTCGCGCGGATGGGCGCGCTGCTCGCGGGCCTGCCGCAGACGGTCGGCGGCGTGACGGTCAACCGCTTCTGCGCGTCGGGCATCACGGCACTCGCGATGGCGGCCGACCGCATCCGTGTCGGCGAGTCGGACGCGCTGCTCGCGGGCGGCTGCGAATCGATGAGCATGGTGCCGATGATGGGCAACAAGCCGTCGATGTCGCCGCACATCTTCGATCGCAACGAAGACTTCGGCATCGCATACGGGATGGGCCTGACGGCCGAGCGTGTCGCCGACCAGTGGAAGGTGAGCCGCGAGGACCAGGACGCGTTCTCGGTCGAGTCGCACCGGAAGGCGCTCGCCGCGCAGCAGGCCGGCGAGTTCAACGACGAGATCGCCGCGTACACGCTCACCGAGCGTTTCCCGAACCTCGCGACCGGCGAAGTCGACGTGAAGACGCGCGAGATCGCGCTCGACGAAGGCCCGCGCGCGGACACGTCGCTCGAAGGCCTCGCGAAGCTGCGCACGGTGTTCGCGAACAAGGGCTCGGTGACGGCCGGCAACAGCTCGCAGACGTCGGACGGCGCGGGCGCGCTGCTCGTCGTGTCGGAGAAGGTGCTCAAGGAATTCAACCTGACGCCGCTCGCGCGCTTCGTGAGCTTCGCGGTGCGCGGCGTGCCGCCGGAAATCATGGGCATCGGTCCGAAGGAAGCGATTCCGGCCGCGCTGAAGGCCGCGGGCCTGAAGCAGGACGATCTCGACTGGATCGAGCTGAACGAGGCGTTCGCCGCGCAATCGCTGGCGGTGATCCGCGATCTCGGCCTCGACCCGTCGAAGGTCAACCCGCTGGGCGGCGCGATCGCACTCGGCCACCCGCTCGGCGCGACCGGCGCGATCCGCGCGGCGACCGTCGTGCACGGCCTGCGCCGCCGCAACCTGAAGTACGGGATGGTCACGATGTGCGTCGGCACCGGCATGGGCGCCGCGGGCATCATCGAACGCCTGTAAGCGGGACGCGACGAAAAGCGACGACGGTGCGGGGGCCACGAGCTCGCGCACCGTTTTTTCATTCCGATAGAGGAAAGTCAAAGGAGACGGTTGTGGCCGAAATTCAAGTGGAACGCGCCGACGGCGTGATGACGATCACGATCGCGCGCCCGGCGAAGAAGAACGCGCTGACGGCGGCGATGTACCAGACGATGGCCGACGCACTCGCCGAAGCACAGGAAGACAAGGCGGTCCGCGTGATCCTGCTGCGCGGCGGCGACGGCAATTTCAGCTCGGGGAACGATCTCGAGGATTTCCTGAAGGCGCCGCCGAAGGACGAGAACGCGCCGGTGTTCCAGTTTCTCGCGCGGATCAGCGGTGCACCGAAGCCGATCGTGGCCGCGGTGCCGGGCATCGCGGTCGGCGTCGGCGTGACGATGCTGTTGCACTGCGATCTGGTCTATGCGGCCGACACCGCGACGTTCTCGCTGCCGTTCGCGCAGCTCGGGCTGTGCCCGGAAGCCGCATCGAGCGTGCTGCTGCCGCGCCTGGCCGGCCATCAGGTCGCCGCCGAGAAGCTGCTGCTCGGCGAGGCGTTCGATGCGCTGGAGGCGCACCGGATCGGCATCGTCAACCGCGTGCTGCCGGCCGCCGAACTCGACGCGTTCGCGGCGAAGCAGGCGGCGAAGCTCGCGGCGCTGCCGGCGTCGTCGCTGCGCGTGACGAAGGCGCTGCTGAAGGATACGGGCGGCGTGGCGACCGCCGCGCGGATGGCCGAAGAGGCAGGCCATTTCTCCGCGATGCTGCGTGCGCCCGAAGCGCGCGAGGCGATGGCCGCGTTCTTCGAGAAGCGCAAGCCGGATTTCAGTCAGTTCGACTGACACCCGGCACCCGTGCTTTGCCGCCCCGGATTTCTTCGCCGTCCGAGGCGGCCACGCTGGCCCCCGCGAGCCGCCGACCGCGCGGATTCCGTTCGGTCTTCACGGCCGATGCGTCAATCGACGCGTCGGCTCGGACCTGCGCCGCTGCGCGTTCGCGCGGCGTTCTGCAGCCGCGCTGCACTCGCAACGCGCGTCGGTGTCGACGATGGCGTGATGCCGCGGCCGGCATCTCTCGTGGCGCGGTGCAGCGCCGTCATGTTTCCCGTTCCGCCATTGCCGCCTGCTATCCGCGGTGCTTGAGCGGCGGCCTCCTATCCGTTGTGCTATAGGCCATCGCCGGCAATCGTGCGCGGGTGCCGGCGTCCCGACTCGCCCCGCTCGGGGCGGTGCCGGCTCACCTCGGCAAAGCTTGTCCGCCGTCAAGTTGCACTGCGGCAATTTTCCGTACAGTTCGCGCACAGGTCGCCGCGGCCGGATGCGTCGCGCGATGGCGGCGTACGGCCAGCAGTTCTTCTCAACGACAATCAGGCGAACGAACAATGATCGGACGAATCACCGGCGGAGCGCGTGCGGCGCCCGTCATCGGGCTGCTGGCGGCACTCGCCGGATGCAGCGACCTTCACGTGCTCGATCCGAAGGGCGCGGTGGGCGTCGCCGAGAAATCGCTGATTGCGACGGCGACGTGGGCGATGCTGGTCGTCGTCGTGCCGGTGATCCTGCTGACGCTTTACTTCGCGTGGCGCTACCGCGCGTCGAACCGCAACGCAACCTACGCGCCGAACTGGTCGCACTCGACCGCGATCGAAGTCGTGATCTGGACGGTGCCGACGCTGATCATCCTGTTCCTCGGCATCCTCACGTGGCGGACGACGCACGAGCTCGACCCGTACAAGCCGCTCGAATCGTCGGTCAAGCCGATCGATGTCGAGGTCGTCGCGCTCGACTGGAAGTGGCTGTTCATCTATCCGGAACTCGGCATCGCGTCGGTGAACCAGCTCGCGATTCCGGTGGGCACGCCGGTGAATTTCCGCATCACGTCGGACTCGGTGATGAACTCGTTCTTCATCCCGCAGCTCGGCAGCCAGGTCTATGCGATGGCCGGCATGCAGACGCGCCTGCACCTGATCGCCGACGAGGCGGGCAGCTACGCGGGCGTGTCCGCCAACTACAGCGGCCGCGGCTTCTCCGACATGAAGTTCCGCACGCTCGCCGAGCCGCGCGAGCAGTTCGACGCGTGGGTGCGGAAGGTGAAGGCGTCGTCCGACCGGCTCGACATGACCGCATACGGCGCGGTCGCGCAGCCGAGCGAGAAGGCGCCCGTGCGCTACTTCTCGTCGGTGGATCCGAAGCTCTTTCACAACATCATCGCGAAATACAACAACGGCCACGTCCTCGACCCGAAGGACGCCGCCTGCACGACGAAGGGGTAACGCATGTTCGGCAAACTCACACTATCGGCGATCCCGTTCGATCAGCCCATCATCATGGGGGCGAGCGCCTTCATGGGGCTCGTCGTGCTGGGCATCGTCGCCGCGCTGACGGTCACCGGCCGATGGAAATGGCTGTGGACGGAATGGCTGACGTCCGTCGATCACAAGAAGATCGGCGTGATGTATCTGGTCGTCGCGGTGCTGATGCTGCTGCGCGGCTTCGCGGACGCCGTGATGATGCGCGTACAGCTCGCGCTCGCGTACAACAGCCCCGGCTACCTGCCGCCGCATCATTACGACCAGGTCTTCACCGCGCACGGCGTGATCATGATCTTCTTCATGGCGATGGCGCTGCTGGTCGCGTTCTTCAACCTGATCGTGCCGCTGCAGATCGGCGCGCGCGACGTCGCGTTCCCGTTCCTGAACTCGCTGAGCTTCTGGATGACGGCGATGGCCGCGATCCTGATGAACATCTCGCTCGTGATAGGCGAATTCGCGCAGACGGGCTGGCTCGCGTATCCGCCGCTGTCGGAGCTGCAGTTCAGCCCGGGCGTCGGCGTCGACTACTACCTGTGGGCGCTGCAGATCTCGGGCGTCGGCACGCTGATCACGGCGATCAATTTTTTCGTGACGATCATCAAGATGCGCGCACCGGGCATGACGCTGATGAAGATGCCGGTGTTCACGTGGACCGCGCTGTGCTCGAACGTGCTGATCATGGCCACGTTCCCGATCCTGACGATCGCGCTCGCGCTGCTGGGCCTCGACCGCTACCTCGACATGCACTTCTTCACGAACGATGCCGGCGGCAACGCGATGCTGTACCTGAACCTGATCTGGGCATGGGGGCATCCGGAGGTGTACATCCTCGTGCTGCCCGCGTTCGGCATCTATTCGGAAGTCATCGCCACGTTCGCGAAGAAGCCGTTGTTCGGCTACAGGACGATGGTCTATGCATCGTGCGTGATCATGGTGCTCGCGTTCCTCGTGTGGCTGCACCACTTCTTCACGATGGGCTCGGGTGCGAACGTGAACGCGTTTTTCGGCATCATGACGATGGTCATCGCGATTCCGACCGGTGTGAAGATCTTCAACTGGCTGTTTACGATGTACCGCGGACGCATCGAATTCACGGCGCCCGTGCTGTGGACGATCGGCTTCATGGTCACGTTCACGCTCGGCGGCATGACCGGCGTGATGATGGCGATTCCCGGCGCGGACTTCGTGCTGCACAACAGCCTGTTCCTGATCGCACACTTCCACAACGCGATCATCGGCGGCGTCGTGTTCGGCTACTTCGCGGGCGTGCATTACTGGTTCCCGAAGGTGTTCGGTTTCCGGCTCGACGAGAAGTTCGGCAAGCGCGCGTTCTGGTGCTGGTTCCTCGGCTTCTACGCGTCGTTCGTGCCGCTGTACGTGCTCGGCTTCATGGGCATGACGCGGCGGCTCAACCACTACGACAACCCGGCCTGGCATCCGTGGCTGGTCGCCGCCGCGCTCGGCGTCGCGCTGATCGCGATCGGCGTGCTGTGTCAGGTCGCATCGGTGTGGGTCGGCTGGCGCAATCGCAACCAGCCACAGTATCGCGATGCGACGGGCGATCCGTGGAACGGCCGTACGCTCGAATGGGCGACGAGTTCGCCGCCCGCCGTCTACAACTTCGCGGTGATCCCGAACGTTCATGAACTCGACGAGCTCGCGTATCGCAAGGCGAAGGGCCTCGGGCTCGGCCTCGGCAAGAACGTCCGGTACCAGGACATCCACATGCCGTCGAACACGAGTGCGGGTTTCTTCGTCGGCCTCTTCAGCCTGATGCTCGGCTTCGCACTCGTCTGGCACATCTGGTGGCTCGCGATCGCCGCGCTCGTCGGCATCGTCGCGACGGTGGTGCTGTACAGCGCACGGGACAACGACGGCTATTACATTCCGGCGGATACCGTCCGCACGATCGAGGAACAACGCGCGGGCGTGCGGATCGGCACGCCGGCGCCGCAAGCCGAACTGGAGGCGAACTGATGTCGTATCAATCTCTCGCGGGCGCCGGCCATCAACCGGCGGCGCACCACCATCCGCCGTCGCATTCCGTGTTCGGCTTCTGGCTGTACCTGATGACCGACTGCGTGATCTTCGCATCGCTGTTTGCGACGTTCGCGGTGCTCGGCCACCAGTTTGCGGGCGGGCCGACCGCGAAGGACCTGTTCGATATCCCGGGCGTCGCACTCGAGACCGCCGCGCTGCTGCTGTCCAGCATCACGTACGGCTTCGCGATGCTCGGCGCGCAGCGCCGCCGACGCGGCACCGTGTTCGTCTGGCTTGCGGTGACGTTCGTGCTCGGCGCCGCGTTTCTCGCGATGGAACTGCGCGAGTTCTCGCACCTGATCGCGCAAGGCGCGGGCCCGCAGCGCAGCGCGTTCCTGTCGGCGTTCTTCGCGCTGGTCGGCACGCACGGATTGCACGTGGCTGTGGGCCTGTTGTGGATGGTCGTGCTCGTGGTGCAGATCGCCCGTGGCCCCGGCATGACGGAACGCGACTTCCGGCGCCTCACCTGCCTGAGCCTCTTCTGGCACTTCCTCGACATCGTCTGGATCTGCGTGTTCTCCTTCGTCTATCTCGCGAGCGTGATCTAAATGGCTCATTCGGAACTCATCCACCACGATGAAGCGCACGGCACGGCCGGCGGCTACATCGTCGGTTTCGTGCTGTCGGTGCTGCTGACGGCCGCGTCGTTCGGCCTCGTGACGGGCGGCGTGCTGGCGCCGAGGGCGGCGCTCATCGCGCTCGCGGTGCTCGCGTTCGTGCAGATTCTCGTGCACCTCGCGTGCTTCCTGCACATGAACACGTCGTCCAGCCAGCGCTGGAACGTGATGGCGTTCAGCTACACGGTGCTCACCGCGCTGATCCTGATCTTCGGCACGCTGTGGGTGATGCACAACGTCAGCATGAACATGATGTCGCGTTGACCGGCCCGGGCCGTGGTTTGGCCCGCCCTTCCGCGCCGTGCCCGCCGCACGGCTTTTTTCCTTTCGGGCGCGCAGTTCGCGCGCCTTTGCGCATCATGATCAACAACGATTCCCAGACACCGGTTCGTGCCGACGAGCCGATCCCGCATCGCAAGGTCATCCGCGCGTGGCTCGTGCCGTTCGCCACGCGCGAGATCGTGCGCCCGATCGCGCTGCTCGTGCTCGACTACCTGCTGCTGTTCGCGGCGTTCGCCGGCGCGCTGCTGATTCCGTCGATCATCGGCAAGATCGTCTGCGGGATGGCCGCCGGCTTCATCACCGGGCGGCTCTTCATCATCGGGCACGACGCGTGTCACCAGAGCCTGACGCCCGATCGCCGGCTGAACCGCTGGCTCGGCCGCATCGCATTCCTGCCGTCGCTGACGCCATACAGCCTGTGGGAAGTCGGGCACAACGTCGTGCACCACGGTTATACGAACCTGAAGGGCTTCGACTTCGTGTGGGCGCCCCATACCCCGGCGGAATACGCCGCGCTGTCGCCGGCGCGCCGCTTGCTGGATCGCGTCTACCGAAGCGGCTGGGCGCCGGGGCTTTACTATCTCGTCGAGGTCTGGTGGTTGCGGATGTATTTCCCGGCCAGGACCTATATCGGTACGTCGCGGCCCGTGTTCCGGCGCGACTGCCTGCTGGTGACGGGCTTCGCGGCCGTGTGGATCGCCGCCGTCGTCCGGGTGGCGATCGCGACAGGGCAGCCCATCGCGCTGCTGCTCGCAACCGCTGTGCTCGTGCCGTTCCTGTTCTGGTGCTCGATGATCGGCTTCGTCGTGTATGTCCACCACACCGATCCGCGCATCGCGTGGCATGCGAACCGCGCGGAATGGTCGAATGCCGCGCCGTTCGTGTCGACCACGCTGCACCTGACGTTCCCGTTCGGTATCGGCGGCCTGCTGCACCACATCATGGAGCACACGGCGCATCACGTCGACATGAGCGTGCCGCTGTACCGGCTCAAGCCCGCGCAGGCGAAACTGGAGGACATGCTGCCCGGGCGGATCGTCGTGCAGCGCTTCAGCTGGCGCTGGTATTTCGACACGGCGCGCCGCTGCAAGCTCTATGACACCGACCGCAAGCTCTGGACGGACTACCTCGGAAACCGGACGAGCGACGCGGCATGCGAGGCGCTCCCGCCGGCCGCCGCGGACGAACTGCCGGGCGCGGTTCCCGAACCGGCGGGCAAGGTGCCCGCCGCGAGCGCTCACGCGGTGCCGTAATCCACGTGGCCGGTTTCGCGGCAGAAGCTGACGAGCCGCAAACCGGCCGCCTTTGCGATCTCGATCGCGAGCGACGACGGCGCGGAGATGGTTGCGACCATCGGGATGCCGACCCGTGCGGCCTTGCGCACGAGCTCGTAGCTCGCGCGGCTCGACAGGAACACGAAGCCGTCGGTCGCGTCGGCGCGCGACAGCACGAGCGAGCCGATCAGCTTGTCCAGCGCATTGTGGCGGCCGACGTCCTCGAACGCGATCCGGATCGCGCCTGTTGCGTCGCACCATGCGGCCGCATGCAGGCCGCCCGTGAGCTGCGTGAGCGCCTGGTGGGCCGGCAGCGCATGCGCCGCGCGCGCCAGCGCGTCGGGCGCGAGGCGCGCGAGAAAGCCCGTGTCGGGCACGCGTTCGGGCGCGAGGTCGAGCAGGTCGATGCTTTCGATTCCGCATACGCCGCAGCCGGTGCGCCCCGCGAGCGCGCGGCGCCGGTCCTTCAGCGCGGCGAACGCCTGCTGGACGACTTCCAGATGGACTTCCGCGTGCGGCAACGGCGCGTCGGCGTGCAGGATCACCTCGATGTCCTTGATGTCGCTGCCGCGCGCGACGATCCCTTCCGAGATTGCGAAGCCGACCGCGAACGCTTCGAGGTCGCACGGCGTGCACATCATCACCGCGTGCGAGATGCCGTTGAAGACGAGTGCGACGGGCCATTCCTGGCCCACGTAGTCGTGCGCGGTTTCGACGGCGCCGCCGCGCGTGCGGCGCACGGACAGTTCGATCGCGCCGCGCGGTTCGGCGCGCAGTTCGTCGCGCAGTTCGTCGGATTCGGTCGGATTCACGAGCACTCCCGTTGATTCGAGGCACGGCCGGCGGACTATCAATCGTGTCCGCCGCCCGCGCGCAGAGGTTCTAAAATACCCCAGGCAGGCCGGCCGCGCCGGCAACCGTCACGTCAGGTAACGACCATGGGACTCAGCGACGCTCCGTTGCTATTCAACTTCGAACACGATTCGTCGGAAAATTTCACGTACATCCCGATGATCGTGCGTTTCAACCTCGACCGCTTCGGTTTGCGGATTTCGCTCGAGCAATGGCAGTTGCTGCCGCTCGAGGACCGCAAGCTGCTCGCGCGCTTTCCGGCCGACGACGACACCGCGATCGAGCCCAACTTCGATCATGCGCTGTTCGAGATGCTGCGCACGCACGCCGATCTCGAACCGTCGTGGTTCCAGCCGGACGAGCAGCCGGCCTGGCGCGCCACCGACACGGTGCCGGAGTCGCTCGTGCAGCAGAGCGCGCTGGCCGGGTTGTCGGCGCCGGCGCTCGCGCAGTGGCAGCGGCTCGCGCCGTTCCAGCGCTATGTGCTGGTGAAGCTGTCGCGCAAACCGAAGCTGAATCACGATTTCCTGCCCGCGATGCGGGAGTTCGGGCTGACGGCCACGCACTGACTCGCTGCGTGCCGCACCGCACCGCAGCGCGGCGCTTGCCCGTCAGAGCGGCGGCAGTTGCCGCGGCTTGCGGTCCGGGCCGGTCGCGACGTACGTGAGCGTCGCTTCGGTGACCTTCACGATTTCGCCCATCAGGCGCATGCGCTGTGCATACACCTCGACGTCGACCGTGATCGACGTGTTGCCGGTGCGCATGATGGTCGCGTAGAAGCTCAGAAGATCGCCGACGAACACCGGCTGCTTGAACACGAACGAATTGACCGCGACCGTCGCGACGCGGCCATTTGCGCGCTGGCTCGCGGGGATCGAACCGGCAATGTCGACCTGCGACATGATCCAGCCGCCGAACACGTCGCCGTGGACGTTCGCGTCGTGCGGTTGCGGGACGACGCGCAGCGCGGGCTGCTTCTGCGGAAGTTCGAGGGTCGAATCGGTCATGGCGGGGGCTTTCATCCTGTAATAAATTCGCCGCCGCGCGCAGGCTGGCCGGCAAGGCCGCCGGCAGCGGCGCGAAGCGGCTTCTGCGACAATACAACGTTCGCAAATTGTACGAGAAAGCGGGCGAGCCGGCCGCCGATGCACGCGTCCGGCACCGCCGCCGATCCTTCCCCTCATGCGCCGATTTCCTGCTTCCGGCGAGCCCGCGCCGGCTTCGACCGGGCCCCGCAACGACTGGCAGACCATCCGGTCGCTGCTGCCGTACCTGACCACCTACAAATGGCGCGTCGCGCTCGCGCTCGCCTGCCTGATCGGTGCGAAGGTCGCGAACCTCGGCGTGCCGGTCGTGATGAAGCGCATCGTCGACCACCTGTCCTACGTGCAGCAGCTCACCGCGCTCGGCCGCGCCGAGCAGTCGGCCGGCATCGTGCTCGCGGGCGGCGTCGGCCTGCTGGTCGTCGCGTATGCGTTCGTGCGGCTGTCGACGTCGCTGTTTACCGAGCTGCGCGAGATCCTGTTCTCGAAGGTCACCGAGAGCGCGGTGCGCCAGCTCGCGCTGCAGGTGTTCCGGCACCTGCACGGGCTGTCGCTGCGGTTTCACCTGGAGCGCCAGACGGGCGGCATGTCGCGCGACATCGAGCGCGGCACGCGCGGCATCCAGCAACTGATTTCGTATTCGCTGTACAGCATCCTGCCGACGCTCGTCGAGGTCGGGCTCGTGCTCGGCTTCTTCGTGGTCAAGTACGAGGCCTATTACGCGTACGTGACGTTCGCGGCGCTGGTCACGTACATCGTGTTCACGGTGAAGGTCACCAACTGGCGCACGCACTTCCGCCGCACGATGAACGAACTCGATTCGCGCGCGAACGCGCGGGCGATCGATTCGCTGATCAACTACGAGACGGTGAAGTACTTCGGCAACGAGGAGTGGGAAGCGCAGCGCTACGACGAGAACCTGAAGCGCTACCGCAAGGCCGCGATCCGCTCGCAGAACTCGCTGTCGGTGCTGAACTTCGGCCAGCAGGCGATCATCGGCACGGGGCTCGTGTTCATCCTGTGGCGCGCGACGCAGGGCGTGCTCGCGGGCAAGCTGACGCTCGGCGATCTCGTGCTGATCAACACGTTCATGCTGCAGCTCTACATTCCGCTGAACTTTCTCGGCGTCGTTTATCGCGAGCTCAAGCAGAGCCTCACCGACATGGACCGGATGTTCGGGCTGCTGTCGGCCGCGAAGGAAGTCGCGGACCTGCCCGATGCACGGCCGCTCGCGGTGGCCGGCGCGCAGGTGCGCTTCGAGCACGTGAACTTCGCGTACGAGCCGGCGCGGTCGATCCTGCACGACGTGACGTTCACGATCGACGCGGGCACGACGACCGCGGTGGTCGGTCACAGCGGCTCGGGGAAGTCGACGCTGTCGCGCCTGCTGTTCCGCTTCTACGATCTCGACCGGCAGGCGGGCGGCGCGATCCGGATCGACGGCCAGGACATTCGCGACGTGACGCAGGATTCGCTGCGCGCATCGATCGGGATCGTGCCGCAGGACACCGTGCTGTTCAACGACTCGATCTACTACAACATCGCGTACGGCCGGCCGACCGCGACCCGCGACGAGGTGGTCGCGGCCGCGCGTGCCGCGCATATCCACGATTTCATCGAAAGCTTGCCGAAGGGCTATGACACGCCGGTCGGCGAGCGCGGGCTGAAGCTGTCGGGCGGCGAGAAGCAGCGCGTCGCGATCGCGCGCACGCTGCTGAAGGATCCGCCGATCCTGCTGTTCGACGAAGCGACGTCGGCGCTCGATTCGCGTTCGGAACGCGCGATCCAGCACGAGCTCGAGCAGATCGCGCGGCATCGCACGACGCTCGTGATCGCGCACCGGCTGTCGACGGTCGTGCACGCGCAGCAGATCCTCGTGATGGATCACGGGCGGATCGTCGAACGCGGCACGCACGACGAACTCGTGCGCGCGGACGGGCTGTATGCGCAGATGTGGGCGCTGCAGCAGCAGCGCGCGGCGGCGGGCGGGGAAGAGGCCGAGGCCGCGTGAGCGGCGATGCTGCGCGCGGTGGCGCTCAGCGGGAAGGCGGCGGTCCGCCGCAAGGGCGCGCGGGCGGCGCAGCGGCACGACGCGGCGCCGTACCGTCCGTCGTCCGGTCAGCCCGCGGCGCGCAGCCGCGCGTCGAGCTCGCCGAGCTGCGCGGGCGTGCCGACGTTCTCCCAGATGCCTTTGTAGAGTTCGCCGCTCGCGCGGCCGGCTTCGATCGTCGCGCGGAAGTACGGCGTCAGTGCGCGTCGCGTGCCGGGCGCGAGATCGCGGAACATCCGCGTGTCGTACAGGCCGATGCTGCCGAACGTGACGCGCTCGCCGCCGTCGAGCGACAGGCGCCCGTCGCCACCGAGCACGAAGTCGCCGGACGGATGGAACGGCGGATTCGGCACCATCACGAGATGCATCGCGGGCGCGTCGAGCGCCGACATGCGTGCGGCGGGGGCGGCGAGCTTCCGGTAATCGAACTCGGCGAACACGTCGCCGGCCACCGCGACGAACACCGTCGACTGCCCGTCGTGTTCCAGCAGCGGCAGCGCCTGAGCGATGCCGCCGGCGGTCTCCAGCGCTTCGCCTTCGGCCGAATACGCGAGCCGTACGCCCCAGCGCGAACCGTCGCCGAGCGCGGCCTCGATCCGTTCGCCGAGCCACGCATGGTTGATCACGATCGTCTCGATGCCCGCGCGTGCGAGCGCTTCGATCTGCCAGACGATCAGCGGCTTGCCGCCCGCTTCGAGCAGCGGCTTCGGGCGGGTGTCGGTCAGCGGGCGCATCCGTTCGCCGCGCCCGGCGGCGAAGATCATCGCCGTGGTCAGGGTGTCGCTCATGTTCGGCTGGGTTTCAGGGCAGTCGGGACGGTCAGAACGTATAACCCACGTCGGCCGGCGCGTTGCCCTCGAGTTCGTCGAGCAGCTTCGCGAACGGCACGAGCGGGCGGTAGCGCAGCGCGACCTTGCGCGCATACGCGAGGAAGCGCGGCAGGTCGTTCAGGTAGTGCGGCTTGCCGTCGCGGTAGTTGATGCGCGCGAACAGGCCGAGGATCTTGATATGGCGCTGCAGCCCCATCCATTCGAGCTGGCGGTAGAACTCGCCGAAATCCGGATCGACCGGCAGGCCGGCCTTTTTCGCCTTTTCCCAGTAATACGCGAAGCAGTCGAGCTCGAACTCCTCGTCCCAACTGATGAACGCGTCGCGCAGCAGCGACACGACGTCGTACGTCAGCGGCCCGTAGACGGCGTCCTGGAAGTCGAGCACGCCCGGATTCGGCTCGCAGACCATCAGGTTGCGCGGCATGAAGTCGCGCAGCATGAAACCCTGCGGCTGCGCGTGCGCGCTGGCGACCAGCAGCGCGAAGGTGCGCTCGAGCGTGCCGCGCATCGCGTCGGTGACGGGCTTGCCGAGGTGGCGGCCGACGAACCATTCGGGCAGCAGCTCCATTTCGCGGCGCAGGAATGCTTCGTCGAACGGCGGCAGCACGCCGGGCTTCGACGTGAGCTGGAAGCGGATCAGCGCGTCGAGCGCGTCGCGCATCAGCGGCCGCGCGGCGGCCGGGTCGGCCGGATCGAGCACCGAGATGTACGACGTGCGGCCGAGGTCCGTCACGAGCATGAAGCCCGCGTCGAAATCGTGGGCCAGGATGTCCGGCACGTGATCGCCGGCCGCGGCGAGCAACTGCGCGACCTGGACGAACTCGCGGCACTTCTCGGGCGGCGGCGCGTCGACGGCGATCAGCGCGCCGCCGGCGCTCGTGGCCGACGCGACACGGAAATAACGCCGGAAACTGGCGTCCGACGACGCAGGCGCGAGGGTCGACAGGTCAAGGGCGTAGCGCCCGGCGAGCGGGCGCAGCCACGCGGTGAGTGCGTCGAGGCGGGCGTCGGGCTGGGATGCGGCGGATGGGGGCGTCATGAAACTCGGGGGAGGGGAGAACGTCTTGCCATATAATACCCCACGACTTTTTTGACGCGCCCCGCGTCAGCTTCCGCCGTACAGGCCCGCGGCCTGTCGCGCCGTCCGCCCGATCGCCTCCCCGGTTTGCGCTCAGCCGCAGTCGCGGTTCGACGGCGCGGCCCGCCGTGCGCGAGTGTGCCGTGAAGGCGCGGTTGACAAGGGGCGATTCGCCAAACGATAGATGCCGCCCAAACCGCTATTCCCGAATGTTTTCCCCGGTGACGGGGCGCCGCGCAAACGGCGGCTCGCGCTCGCGCTCCTGGCCGTGCCGGGCCTCGTGCCGGCCGTGTCGTACGCGCAGCTGTCGGGCGCGGCTGCGCAGCCGCAGCCGCTCGACTCGCCGTGGGATCTGCGTCTCGCACCCCAGCTCGAGGATCATCCGCTGAAGGACGGCGCGAAGCCGGCCGCCTTCGTGATTGCCGACCACACGAGCGGCACGGCCGAGCAGGATCTGGCCGCGAAGGGCTCGGCCGAACTGCGGCGCGGCGACGCCGTCGTGAAGGCCGACGCGATCCACTACGATCAGGATACCGACATGGCCGATGCGTACGGCCAGGTCAAGGTGGTCAATGGCGGCACGTCGTTCGCGGGCCCCGAGGCGCATCTGAAGATCGAGGCGAACCAGGGCTTCATGACGGCGCCGAAGTACCACTTCAACGTGACGGGCGGGTCGGGCAGCGCGGAGCGCGTCGACATGGTCGACAACGAGCGCTCGGTGTTCGTCAACGGCACGTACACGGCGTGCCAGTGCTCGACGAACCCCGCGTGGTACATCAAGGGCAGCCGCTTCGACTTCGATACGGGCGCCGACGAAGGCACCGCGCGCAACGGCGTGCTGTTCTTCCAGGGTGTGCCGATCTTCGCGAGCCCGTGGCTGACGTTCCCGCTGTCGGGCGAGCGGCGCAGCGGCCTGTTGCCGCCGACGTTCTCGATGAACTCGAACAACGGCTTCGAGCTGTCGCTGCCGTACTACTTCAACATCGCGCCGAACCGCGACCTGACGCTTACGCCGCGCATCATCTCGCGGCGCGGCGTGATGACCGAAGCGACGTTCCGCTACCTGTCGCCGTCGTATTCGGGCACGTTTACGGCCAATTACCTGCCGGATGACCGGCTCGCGCACCGCAACCGCTACGCGATCTACTGGCAGCACCAGCAGAACTTCGGCGGCGGCTTCGGCGGCTACGTCTACTACAACAAGGTCTCGGACAACACGTATCCCGAAGATCTCGGTTCGTCGAACCAGTTCATCAACGGGACGCAGACGCTGTACCAGCAGGAGGCCGGCCTCACGTACAACAACGGCCCGTGGTCGGTGCTCGCACGCTACCAGCACTGGCAGACGCTGCCGCCGTCGATCGCGCCGTACAGCCGCGAGCCGCAGTTGAACGTGAAGTACACGAAGTACAACGTCGGCGGCTTCGACTTCGGCGCGGAAGCCGACTATTCGCGGTTCCGCATCACGACGGCCGATGCGACCGAAGGCGACCGGATCGTCTTCAACCCGTACATCGCATACGGCGTGTACGGCCCCGGCTACTTCGTCGTGCCGAAGGTCCAGTACCACTTCGCGTCGTACGACCTGAGCCACCTGTCGTCGGGCACGTCGAACAATCCGAAGCGCTTCACCGAGTCGATCCCGACCGTGAGCTTCGACTCGGGCCTGATCTTCGACCGCTCGGTGCGCCTGTTCGGGCAGGACTTCATCCAGACCCTCGAGCCGCGCCTGTACTACGTGTACACGCCGTATCGCGACCAGTCGAACGCGCCGCTGTTCGATACCGCGGAATCGGACTTCGGCCTCGCGGAGATCTACCAGCCGAACACGTTCGTCGGCAACGACCGGATCGCCGATGCGAACCGGATCACGGCCGGCCTCACGTCGCGCTTCATCGATCCGCGCACCGGCGACGAGCGTGCGCGCTTCGTGATCGCGCAGCAGTACTACTTCGCCGATCAGCGCGTCACGCTGAATTCGGTGCAGCCTGCGGCGCAGGCGCGCCACTCGGACCTGATCGTCGGCGCCGCGCTGAAGCTCGGCTCGGGCTTCATGTCGGAGACGGCGTTCCAGTACAACCAGAACAACAACCAGCTCGTGAAGTCGAGCATCGGTTTCGGCTACAGCCCGGGCGAGCGCCGCGTGATCAACGTCGGCTACCGCTATACGCGCGCCAACCCCACGCTCGACGGCCAGCCGATCAACCAGTTCCTGGTGTCGGCGCAATGGCCGCTCACGCGCCGCCTGTATGCGATCGGCCGTTTCAACTACGATCTGGCCGGCGATCGCGTGGTCGACGGTCTGCTCGGCTTACAATACGACGCGGATTGCTGGGCGCTCGGGGTCGGGGTGCAGCGGGCTGCGAACGGCATAAATTCGTCGGGACAGCAGAACTCGTCGACGCGCTTCATGATGCAGCTGACGCTCAAGGGCTTGTCGACCATCGACAACGGCCTCGTGTCCGCATTCCGCGCCGGGGTGCCGGGCTACACGCCGTTGCCGCCGCCGCCGCCGCCGATGTCCCGCTTCAGCAACTACGAGTAACGCCGGCTTGTCTGCACCGGTCAGCACGATTTCAATGGAGTATCAGTGGCAATGAAGAAAACCCTTCGTTTCGCGGCAGTCGTGTCCAGCCTCGCCGCGTCCGCCGCGCTGCTCGCCGCCGCGCCGGCCGCGGCTCAGGCGCTCGGTTCGCGAGGTGCGCAGCTCGCCGACGAAGTCGTCGCGGTCGTCAACAACGACGTGATCACGGGCCGCGAACTCGACCAGCGCGCCGGCCTGATCGCGCGCCGGCTGCAGCAGCAGAACGCGCCGGTGCCGCCGGCCGACCAGTTGCGCGCGCAGGTGCTGAACCAGATGGTGCTCGAGCGGATCCAGGTGCAGAAGGCCAAGGACGACGGGATCCGCATCGACGACGCGACCGTGCAGTCGACGCTGCAGCGTCTCGCGCAAGCGAACGGGATGACGCTCGAGCAGTACCGCGCGCGTCTGGAGTCGCAAGGCGTGCCCTGGAGCATCTTCACGAGCGATGCGCGTACCGAGCTGATGCTGTCGAAGCTGCGCGAGCGCGAGGTCGACGGCAAGATCACCGTGTCGGACGCCGAGGTCGCGAACTACATCGCGAGCCAGCGCGGGCCGAACGCGGCACAGCAGCAGGACCTGCGCTTCCAGCACATCTTCATCAAGGCGCCGACCAACGCGCCGCAGGCCGACATCGAAGCCGCGCAGAAGAAGGCCGACGCGTTGCTGCAGCAAGCGAAGTCGGGCGCCGATTTCGAGCGGCTCGCGAAGAACAACTCCGAAGCGAACGACGCGAAGAAGGGCGGCGACCTCGGCTTCAAGGCGCCGAGCGCGCTGCCGGCCGAAGTCGTCGATGCCGCGTCGAAGCTGCGCCCGGGCCAGGTCAACCCGACGCTGATCCGCGTGCCGGACGGCTTCGAGATCGTGCGTCTCGTCGACCGCCGCCAGAGCCAGGGCGCTTCCGCCGCGGCGCCGAAGATCGTCCAGACGCACGTGCGCCACATCCTGCTGCGCGTGGGCGAAGGCAAGTCGGAAGGGCAGGCGCGCCAGCAACTGGCCGACATCCGCAACCAGGTCGAGGCGGGCGGCGATTTCGCGAAGTTCGCGCGCACCTACTCGCAGGACGGTTCGGCGTCGCAGGGCGGCGATCTCGGCTGGATCAGCCCGGGCGAAACCGTGCCGGAATTCGAGCGTGCGATGAACAACCTGCAGGACGGCCAGATCAGCCAGCCGATTCGTACCGAGTACGGCTACCACCTGATCCAGGTGCTGAACCGCCGCGAGGCGGAAGGCTCGGTGCAGCAGCAGATGGACATCGCGCGTCAGGCGATCGGCCAGCGCAAGGCCGAGCAGGCGTATGCCGACTGGCTGCGCGAGCTGCGCGACTCGTCGTACGTGCAGTACAAGATCGGCGGCGCCGGCCCGGCGAACTGAACGAGCCTCCGATGACCACGCCCGCGCTGCAGATCGCGATCACGACCGGCGAACCCGCGGGCGTCGGCCCCGAGCTGACCGTGCAGGCGCTGCGAGATGCCGCGCAGCGCTGGCCAGACGCGCATTTCACCGTGCTCGGCGATGCGGCGCTGCTCGACGCGCGCGCGGCGGCGGTCGGTGCGAACCCGGCAACGCTCGCCGGCGGGCAGGTGTCGGTCGCGCATCACGCGCTCGCCGCGCCCGTGCAGGCGGGCAAGCTGGACGCGGCGAACGGCCGGTACGTGCTCGACCTGCTCGACGCGGCGATCGACGGCGCGCTGGCAGGCCGGTACGACGCGATCGTTACCGCGCCGCTGCAGAAGAGCACGATCAACGATGCGGGCGTGCCGTTCACCGGCCATACCGAATACCTGGCCGAGCGCACGCATACGCCGCGTGTCGTGATGATGCTGGCGGGCACCGGCGCCAGGCCGCTGCGCGTCGCGCTCGCGACCACGCACCTGCCGCTGAAGGACGTGTCGGCCGCGCTGACGATCGACGGGCTCGTCGAGACGCTCGCGATCATCGATCGCGACCTGCGGCGCGACTTCGGTCTCGCCGCGCCGCGCATCCTCGTGACGGGCCTGAACCCGCACGCGGGCGAGAACGGCTATCTCGGCCGCGAAGAGATCGACGTGATCTCGCCGGCGCTGGCCCGCGCGAACGCGCAGGGTATCGACGCGCGCGGCCCGTATCCGGCCGACACGCTGTTCCAGCCGCGCCATCTGGCCGATGCCGATTGCGTGCTCGCGATGTTCCATGACCAGGGGTTGCCCGTGCTGAAGTACGCGACGTTCGGCGAGGGCATCAACGTGACGCTCGGGCTGCCGATCATCCGCACGTCGGTCGATCACGGCACCGCGCTCGATCTGGCCGGCACGGGCCGCGCGGATCCGGGCAGCATGGTCGCCGCGCTCGATACGGCCGTCACGATGGCGCGCCATCGCCGTGCCGCCTGACGCGGCCCGACCTCACCCCATTCGCCGTATTTTTCGTTTTATTGAGTCGATGTCGAACAGCAGACAGCACCAAGGCCACTTCGCGCGCAAGCGCTTCGGGCAGAACTTCCTCGTCGATCACGGCGTGATCGCTTCGATCGTGTCGACGATCGGTCCCGCGCGCGGCCAGCGCATGGTCGAGATCGGCCCCGGGCTCGGCGCGCTGACCGGGCCGCTGATCGAGCGTCTCGCGACGCCCGAGGCGCCGCTGCACGCGGTCGAGCTCGACCGCGACCTGATCGGGCGCCTGCAACAGCGCTTCGGCGCGCTGCTCGAACTGCACGCGGGCGACGCGCTCGCGTTCGACTTCGGTTCGCTCGCGGCGCCCGGCGACAAGCCGTCGCTGCGGATCGTCGGCAACCTGCCGTACAACATTTCCAGCCCGCTGCTGTTTCACCTGATGACGTTCGCCGATGTGGTCATCGACCAGCATTTCATGCTGCAGAACGAAGTCGTCGAGCGGATGGTCGCGGAGCCGGGCACGAAGGCGTTTTCGCGGCTGTCGGTGATGCTGCAATACCGCTACGTGATGGAAAAGATGCTCGACGTGCCGCCGGAATCGTTCCAGCCGCCGCCGAAGGTCGATTCGGCGATCGTCCGGATGATTCCGTACGAGCCGCATGAACTGCCGGACGTCGATCCGGTGCTGCTCGGCGAAATCGTCACTGCCGCGTTCTCGCAGCGCCGCAAGATGCTGCGCAATACGCTCGGCGACTATCGCGAGACGATCGATTTCGATGCGCTCGGCTTCGATCTCGCGCGCCGTGCGGAGGACGTGAGCGTGGCCGAATACGTCGGCGTCGCGCAGGCGCTCGCGGCGGTGCGCAAGGCCGGGTAACGCGCATGGCGCGGGCCGGACCAACGGATGTCGCGACGAGGCTGCCCCGCAGGGCAGCTTTTTTTGCGCTCGTACCTTTCTTCGCATGTCCGGCTGCCGTCTGGTAGAGTTTCCAGTTCTGGAAAGTCCCCACAGGAGTACACAACATGCGTTTGCTGCATACGATGCTGCGAGTCGGCGATCTCGACCGCTCGATCAAGTTCTACACCGAATTGCTCGGCATGAAGCTGCTGCGTCGCGAGGATTATCCGGAAGGCAAGTTCACGCTCGCGTTCGTCGGCTACGAAGACGAAAGCACGGGCACCGTGATCGAGCTGACCCACAACTGGGACACGCCGTCCTACGATCTCGGCAACGGCTTCGGCCACCTGGCGGTGGCGGTGGAGGATGCCTACGCGGCTTGCGAGAAGATCAAGGCGCAAGGCGGCAAGGTCACGCGCGAAGCGGGGCCGATGAAGCACGGCACGACCGTGATCGCCTTCGTCGAGGATCCGGACGGCTACAAGATCGAGTTCATTCAGAAGAAGGCGCACTGAGCGCCGGATGAGCAGGCCGCGGCGCACGATGCGCGCGGCGGCGGTGCGAACGGGCGGTGCGGGGTGACCCGCATCGCCCGTTCGCGTTTGCAAACAAGACGTTGCGCGTTACAGCGACGGCAGCAGCTCGGGCGGGTGGTGCTTGAGCGTGTGCCGCGCTTCGCGGAACTCGGGGAAGATCGATTCGACGGTCTGCCAGAAGGCCGGGCTGTGGTTCATCTCGCGCAGGTGCGACAGTTCGTGCGCGACCACGTAGTCGACGATCGACATCGGGAAATGGATCAGCCGCCAGTTCAGGCGGATCTTGCCGTCGCTCGAGCAACTGCCCCAGCGCGTCGCGGCCGACGACAGCGCGTACATCGAATACGTGACGCCGAGCTTTTCCGCATAGACCGCGAGGCGTTCGCCGAAGATCCGCTTCGCCTCGCCTTGCAGCCAGCCCTGCACACGATCCTTGATCTGCTGCATGTCGGCCTGCGCGGGCAGCGGCAACGAGAGCCGCAGCGCATCGGCGTCGAACCCGACGGCGCCCGCGCCGAGCGCGATCGTCACCGTCTTGCCGAGATACGGAAGCTGCGCGCCGTCGCGCCAGTCGATCTGCGGCAGCGCGCGCTGCTCGGTGCGCGTCTTCCACTCCGCGAGCTTCGCGAAGATCCAGCGTTGCTTCTCGGAGATCGCGGCTTCGATATCGGCGAGCGTGACCCAGCGCGGCGCGGTGATCGACAACCCGCTGCCGTCGATCGTGAAGCCGATCGTGCGTCGCGCCGAACGCTTCAGGCGGTATTCGAGCACGCGGCTGTCGAGTGCGAACGTGCGCACGCGCGAACGGTCGGGCGCCGGGCCCGGATCGAGCGGTGCGACGGGCGCCGCCTCGGGCGGCGCCGGCGGCGTGGCGGGCGCAGACGGTGCGGCGGCCGGCCCGTCGAAGAGCGGCAGATCCATCTGGCGATGATCGAGAGCCACGACGGCTGGCCGTGGCCGCGGACGCTGTTTCATCAGTTCGCTTCTTTTTGACGTACGCAACGGCTGCAATCCGCGGGATTCAGACTCGCGCGGCATCGCGCGTGCCGGCATTGCCCGCCTGACGATACGCATCGGGATCGATACGGCGCATTTCCGCTTCGATCCATGCTTCGACCTGCGAGTTCAATGCATCGGGCGTCAGCCCGTCGACGGGAATCGGCTTGCCGATCGACACGGTAACGACGCCCGGGAATTTCATGAACGAGTTGCGCGGCCACACCCGTCCTGCATTGTGCGCGATCGGCACGACGGGCGTGCCGGTTTCGATCGCGAAACGCGCGCCGCCCGTCTTGTACTTGCCCTGCTTGCCGACCGGCGTGCGCGTGCCCTCGGGGAACATGATCATCCATGCGCCTTCCGACAGGCGCTTCTTGCCCTGGCGGATCACCGAGACGAACGCGTTCTTGCCTTCCTTGCGGTTGATGTTGACCATGTGCAGCATCCCGAGCGCCCAGCCGAAGAACGGCACGTACAGCAGCTCGCGCTTGAACACGTAGCAGAGCGGCTTCGGCATCAGCGCCGGAAACGCGAGCGTCTCCCACGCGGACTGGTGCTTCGACAGCAGCACGGCCGGGCCGTCGGGCAGGTTGTCCATCCCTTCGATCCGGTAGCGGATGCCGTTCAGCCAGCGCACGACCCACAGCGTCGACTTGCACCAGCCGGCCGCCATCCAGTAGCGCGCATCGGGGCGCATGAACGGGAACGCGATGAAGCACGCGGTGGCGTACGGCACCGTGTACAGGATGAAGTAGATCAGCAGCAGCAGGGAGCGGACGAAGCGCATCGGCGTGAGTCTGGCGTTGGGGAGGATGCGCGCGGCAGCCGCATCACTCGTGTTCGTGTGAAAGGAAATCGAGCGCAAATGCGCGCAGGTCGTCGTGGACCTTCGTGCCGGGCGGCAGATTGCCGGCGGCGAGCGTCTTCTTGCCCTTGCCGGTCAGCACGAGGTGCGGCTGGAAGCCGACCGCGACACCGGCCTGCAGGTCGCGCAGCGAATCGCCGACGGCCGGCGTGTGACCGGGATCGATCTCGAAGCGCTCGGCGATCATCTGCATCATGCCGGGCTTCGGCTTGCGGCAGTCGCAGTGATCCTCGGCCGTATGCGGGCAGAAGAACACCGCGTCGATGCGCGCGCCGACCGCGGCCGCCGCGCGATGCATCTTCAGGTGCATCTCGTTGAGCGCGGCCATGTCGAACAGCCCGCGACCGATGCCGGACTGGTTGGTCGCGACGACCACGCGATAGCCCGCGTGGTTGAGCCGGGCGATCGCCTCGAGGCTGCCGGGCAGCGCGATCCATTCGTCGGGCGTCTTGATGAACGCATCCGAATCGACGTTGATCACGCCGTCCCGGTCGAGGACGACGAGCTTTCGGGTGGGGCTGGTCGGCATCGTGCGGCCCTTATGCGGCGAGCTTCGAGATGTCGGCGACGCAGTTCATCTGCTGGTGCAGCGCCGACAGCAGCGCGAGACGGTTCGCTCGCAGCGCGGGATCGTCCGCGTTGACCATCACGTCGTTGAAGAACGTGTCGACCGGCGCGCGCAGCGCGGCGAGCGCCGACAGCGCGCCCGTATACGCACGCGCCTCGAGCTGCGACTGCACGTGCGGCGTCACGGCCGCGAGTTGTTCGTGCAGCGCCTTCTCGGCGGCTTCGACGAGCAGCGCCGGCTGCACCGCGCCGTTCACGCCGCCTTCCGACTTCTTCAGGATGTTCGAGATCCGCTTGTTCGCGGCCGCGAGCGCTTCGGCTTCCACGAGAAGCGTGAATTCGCGCACCGCGTCGAGGCGTGCGACGAGATCGTCGACGCGCGTCGGGTTCAGGCTCAGTACCGCGTCGACTTCGCCGGCCGAATAGCCGCGCTCGCGCAGCAGGCCGCGCAGGCGATCCATGAAGAACGCGAAGATCGCATCGGTCGCTTCGGCGACGCCCGGCACGCCTTCGAAGCGCGCGTGGGCCGTGCGCAGCAGCGACACGAGATCGAGCGGCAACTGCTTCTCGAGCAGCAGGCGCAGCACGCCGAGCGCATGGCGGCGCAGCGCGAACGGATCCTTCTCGCCGGTCGGCGCGAGGCCGATGCCCCAGATGCCGACGATCGTCTCGAGCTTGTCGGCGAGCGCGACGGCGGTCGACACCGGCGTGGTCGGCAGCGCGTCGCCGGAGAAGCGCGGCTGGTAGTGCTCGGCGCACGCGAGCGCGACGTCGTCGGCTTCGCCGTCGTGGCGCGCGTAGTACGTGCCCATCGTGCCCTGCAGTTCCGGGAATTCGCCGACCATGTCGGTCAGCAGGTCGGCCTTCGCGAGGCGCGCGGCGCGCTTCGCGTGCGCGGCGTCGGCGCCGATCGCTGGTGCGATCTCGCCGGCCAGCGCCTCGAGGCGCTCGACCCGCGCGAGCGCCGAACCGAGCTTGTTGTGATAGACGACGTTCGCGAGCAGCGGCACGCGGTCGGCGAGCGGCTTCTTCTTGTCCTGCTCGAAGAAGAACTTCGCATCGGCGAGGCGCGGGCGCACGACGCGCTCGTTGCCTTCGATGATCTCGCCCGGCGTCTTCGTCTCGATGTTCGACACGATCAGGAAACGCGAGCGCAGCTTGCCGCCGACGTCGGTCAGCGCGAAATACTTCTGGTTCGTCTGCATCGTGAGGATCAGGCATTCCTGCGGCACCTGCAGGAATTCGTCCTCGAAGCGGCATGGATAGACGACCGGCCATTCGACCAGCGACGTCACTTCGTCGAGCAGCGCTTCGGGCATCACGACCGTGTCGCCGTTCGCATGCTCGTTCAGTTGCGTGCGGATCGTTTCGCGGCGATCGGCGAAGTGCGCGATCACGCGGCCCTTGTCGCGCAGCGTGTCGGCGTAGGCGCGCGCATGCTGGATCGCGACGAGGCCGTCGGACAGGAAGCGGTGGCCGAGCGTGGTGTCGCCGGCGTCGATGCCGAACGCGGTGACGGGCACGATGCGATCGTCGTGCAGCACCGTCAGGCGATGCACGGGGCGCACGAACTGCACGTCGGAGCCGTCCGGGCGTTGATACGTCATCACCTTCGGGATCGGCAGCTTCGCGAGCGTTTCGTCGAGCGCGGCCTGCAGGCCGTCGGCGAGCGTCGCGCCGGCTGCCGAATAGTTGATGAAGAACGCTTCGGCCTTGCCGTCCTGCGCGCGCTCGAGATCGGCGATTGACAGGTTCGGGTGGCCGAGCGCCGCGAGCTTCTTCGCGAGCGGGGCCGTCGGCTTGCCTTCGGCGTCGAGCGCAACCGATACGGGCAGGACCTTTTCGCGGACCTGCTTGTCAGGTGCGACGGCGCGCACGTTCTGCACGACGACGGCGAGGCGGCGCGGCGTGGCGTAGCGTTCGAACACGAGTTCGCCTTCGACGAGGTCGCGCGCCGCGAGGCGTTGCGCGAGACCTTCGGCGAATGCGTCGCCGAGGCGCGCGAGGGCCTTCGGCGGCAGCTCTTCGGTCAGCAGTTCGACGAGCAGGGGAGCGGGATGATTGTGCGTCATGTTTGGAAGAAATCTCGTCTCGTCAGTCTTGGTCGATCTTGCGTTCGACCTTGAGCGGCGGTGCCCATGCCGGCTGCGCGGCGTCCTGGGCGTCGGTGGTGAGGCCCGGCACGCCCGGCGGGTTGCCGAGCATCGGGAAGCCGAGCTTCTCGCGCGAGTCGTAATAAGCCTGCGCGACGAGACGCGACAGCGCGCGGATGCGGCCGATGTACGCCGCGCGCTCGGTCACCGAGATCGCACCGCGCGCATCGAGCAGGTTGAACGTGTGGCCGGCCTTCAGCACGAGTTCGTACGCGGGCAGCGCGAGCTGCGCGTCGATCATCCGCTTCGCTTCCGCTTCATAGCTGTTGAAGAAAGTGAACAGCAGGTCGACGTTCGCGTGCTCGAAGTTGTAGGTCGACTGCTCGACCTCGTTCTGGTGGTAGACGTCGCCATACGACAGGCGGCGGAGCTCGGGGCCGTTCGGGCCGTGCTCCTCCCACTCGGTCCACACGAGGTCGTACACGTTCTCGACCTTCTGCAGGTACATCGCGAGGCGCTCGAGGCCGTACGTGATCTCGCCGAGCACGGGCTTGCAGTCGAGGCCGCCGACCTGCTGGAAATACGTGAACTGCGTGACTTCCATCCCGTTCAGCCACACTTCCCAGCCGAGGCCCCATGCGCCGAGCGTCGGGTTTTCCCAGTCGTCCTCGACGAAGCGCACGTCGTTCTGCTTCAGGTCGAAGCCGAGCGCTTCGAGCGAGCCGAGGTACAGGTCGAGGATGTTCTCCGGCGCCGGCTTGAGCACGACCTGGTACTGGTAGTAGTGCTGCAGGCGGTTCGGGTTCTCGCCGTAGCGGCCGTCCTTCGGGCGGCGCGACGGCTGCACGTATGCGGCGCGCCACGGCTCGGGGCCGACCGCACGCAGGAACGTGTGGACGTGCGACGTGCCCGCGCCGACTTCCATGTCGATGGGCTGGAGCAGGGCGCAACCCTGCTTGTCCCAGTAGGACTGCAGCGTCAGGATGATTTGCTGAAACGTAAGCATGAAGAGCCTTCGAGGCGCTGGCGCTCCGTTGCGGCCGCGCTCCGGGCAGGGCCCCGAGGGTCGGCTCGCGCGGCGGCGCGGCTTGTTAGTGTGCTGAAACGCGTAATTTTACCGGATCGGCGACCGGATGCGGCCGGAACGCTGGCGAGGCCGCTGCCGGCCCGCTTCCTGCGGCCTGCGCAAGCGTGGCCCCATGCGCTCCGCGCGGGCGCATATGACCCGTCGCGACGCGCGTGTCGCGCCGCTTCGCGCGGGCGTTAAGATGCGCGTATTGCGGCTCGCGCGACGCGTGCCGCGTCACCGCTTGCAGGCTCCGACCGCATGGACGACCCGACCGACATCCTCATTCCGCTGCTTCCGCCGTTCCTCGCGCTGCTCCGGCAGGCCGCCGATGCGCAGGCGCGCGGCGAGCGCGCCGCGCACGATCTGTGGCTCGCCGCAGCCGCCCATCTGCATGCGGTCGACGCCGATGCGCTCGCGCAGCTCACGTCGACGCTCGTCGCGCGGCAGCGGCCCCCCGCCCCCCCCCCCCCCGCCCCAAACCCGCCCCCCGGGCGGGCCGGGGCGGGCCCCCACATAAAAAAATTTTAACCCCAGC
>NZ_JBNCAB010000079.1:0-35502 GCF_049805555.1 Burkholderia sp. DN3021
CTTCATCAATCTGATTCCCATTACATCTGATGGGAATCAGATTGCCGGTGCCGCGCCCTCATGAACAGACGGTACGTGTCGAGCGCTTACGATTGACCCGGATCGCGAACGATCAGGAGACAGGGACCATGTTGAGTCCGCATGAATTCTCGATGCTGCTGCGCATTGCGCGTACGCCTGACAGCGTCGATCAATCGAATCCGGCCTTCGCCGTGCTGGTCGAAAAGCGGCTGGTCGTCGATACGCAGGTGCGCATGAACACGGTGGCGGCGCGCCCGGCGCTGACGCCGATCGGCCAGATGCTGCTGGCGCGCTTCGACGAAGCGGCCTGAGAGGAAGCGTCACGCCTTCATCGAGACGAAGGGCGTGACGCGCCGAGACACCGGAAACCGCTTACTGCGCGACCGGCACCGTCACGTCGCTGCCGAACCAGTGCATCGAGATTTTCTTCAGCGTGCCGTCCTTTTGCAGCGAAGCCAGTGCGTCGTTGATCGCCTTCTCGAACTTCGGGTTGCCCTTGCGGAACGGGATCGCCATTTCCTGCTTGCCGCCGTTCAGCACCGCGCCCGCGCGCAGCGGCAGGTTCGACGTCTTGATCATGTACGGCAGCATCAGGCGATCGTCGAGCGTCGCCTCGATCCGGCCCGCGGCGAGGTCGCGCAGCTTCTCCGGCGCGCCCGGATACGTCTGCACCTCGATGCCCGGCACGGTGCGCGCCATCTGGTCGTAGTTGGTGCCGAGCGTCACGCCGAGCTTCTTGCCCTTGAAATCGTCGAGCGACTTGAAGTTGCGCGTGTCGTCCTTGCGCTGGATCAGCTGCGCGGCCGAGTACGTGTACGGCTGGCTGAAGTCGAGCACTTCCTTGCGCTGCGGCGTGATCGTGACCTGGTTGACGATCACGTCGAACTTGCCGGCCTGCAGGCCCGCGATGATGCCGCTCCATTCGGTCGGGATGAACTGCGTCTTCACGCCGAGCTTGCCGGCGACCGCGTTCGCGACGTCGACGTCGAAGCCTTCGAGTTGACCCGACGTACCGCGCGAATTGAACGGCGGATACGTGCCTTCGAGGCCGACGCGCAGCACGCCGGCTTTCTTCACCGAATCGAGCAGGTCTTCCGCGTGCGCAGCGACGGCCGTGAAGCCGAGGGCCGATGCGAGCAGCAGGCCCGACAGCAGGAACTTCGAACGTTTCATCGCAGATCTCCAGTGTTCAGAACGGTGTTGTGGTGAGCGCCGGGCGCCGGCCGCGCCCGGTGGGCCGCAATACGGGCACGTAGACACTACTCGCAACCGCGCCGCACCGAAAGTCGAATTGGCCCTGATTGAAATCGATTTCATGGGGAGAAGCGACTGACTTCCTGTGGCGTGGACAGGAATCGGCTCGGCTGGGGGCGAGCAATTCGGTGAGCAGTCCCGCTCGGATATTTTCCGATTGCACTCGAAATGTTCTTTTAAATCAGGTCATATTTCGGGTTCGTGCCGTAATTTATCTGTAAAATCGCGCGAGCGGAATCAAATGCCGGCGCCATCCGAGGGCGCGTCAAAAGAAGAAAAGGCCGTTCATGAACATGCAGAACACAATTGCCGCATTGCGCGGCGGGTTGCTTCAGCAGGGCCGGCTGCTGAAGCTCGATACGCCGTTGGGGGCCAATACCCTGACCGTGCAGCGGGCGGTCGGCCGTTCGCGCATCGGGCGTGCGTACGAGTTCACGCTCGACGTACTGTCGACCGATAGCGATCTGGAACTTAAAAAGCTGATCGCGCAGCCCGTCACGTTGTGGATTCAGCAGGGCGACCGCAGCTACCGGTCGATCAACGGATACGTGCATACCGCGCGCCGGCTGGGCGCCGACGGCGGGCTCACGACATATCAGCTCGCGTTCGCCGATTTCACCCATTTCCTGAAGTTCCGCCGCGATCAGCGGCTCTGGAATGACACGACCGTCGACCAGATCATTTCCGACGTGCTGAACAAGCATCCGCAGGCGCAAGGCCATTTCCGCTTTGCGCTGTCGAAACCGCTGCCGAACCGTTCGTACACACGCCAGCACGACACCGACTGGCATTTCGTGCATCGGCTGATGGAGAACGAAGGGCTCTACTGCGCGTGGCAGCAGGCCGACGACGGCAAGTCGCATACGCTCGTGATTACCGACAACCTGCAGGCGTTCGCGCCGCTGTCGCCGGAGACCGTGCGCTTCTATCACGGCGGCGCGGCCAGCGAAGCCGACGCGTTCACGCAATGGTCGGGCACGCGTACGCTGCAGAGCGTGACGCGCACGACACGCACGTTCGACTACAAGAATCCTTCGCAGCCGTCGAACCCGAAAGGCACGTCGATGCCGACGATGGGCGGCCAGGGCGAATTGCCCGACCAGCTCGAAGTCTACGAGTACACGGGCGCTTATACGTATCTGGACCAGACGCGCGGGGACCATCTGACGAAGATCAAGATGGAGGAATGGGAGTCGCAGGCAAAGCGCTTCCATGGCGCGGGTGGCGTGCGCGCGATCGATGCGGGCAGACGCTTCACGCTGGCCGACCATCCCGAGCACGATCGCGATCCCGCCGATCAGCGCGAATTCGCCGCGATCGAGGTGGCGTGGTGGATCGAGAACAACCTGCCCGTCGC
Source organism: Burkholderia sp. DN3021 (assembly GCF_049805555.1). Classification (NCBI taxonomy): domain Bacteria; kingdom Pseudomonadati; phylum Pseudomonadota; class Betaproteobacteria; order Burkholderiales; family Burkholderiaceae; genus Burkholderia; species Burkholderia sp. DN3021. The sequence goes on from NZ_JBNCAB010000079.1 coordinate 2,633, forward strand.
GAGCGACAGCGCGGACTTTCCATACAGTCTGCGCGAGGCATTGACGCAGGCGCAGGAGCGCTACGGCGCCGATCCCGCATTTCGCGTGCCGCACGATGATGGCTCGACCGGCTTCTATCTCGTCGAAGTCGAAGCGCAACGCGCGAGCGTGCCGTATCGCAGCCCGTTCGAACACGAGAAGCCGGAGATGCACCTCGAGACGGCGATCGTCGTCGGGCCGCAGGGCGAGGAAGTCTATACGGACGCGTTGAACCGGATTCGCGTGCAGTTCATCTGGGACCGCCTGAACCCGGGCAACGAGAACGCGTCGTGCTGGGTGCGCGTCGTGCAGTCGGATACGGGGGGCGGCTACGGCGGCGTGCACGTGCCGCGCATCGGCGAGGAAGTGCTGATCGACTACGTCGGCGGCGATTGCGACCGGCCGCTTGCGGTCGGGCGCGTGTACAACGGGGCGAACCAGCCGCAGTGGCATACCGACGGGATCCTGTCCGGATATCGGTCGAAAGAGTATTCGGGCAGCGGCTACAACCAGCTCGTGATGGACGACGCGACCGGGCAGAACCGCGTGCAACTGATGAGCAGCAGCGCGAACAGCCTGCTGCATCTCGGCTACATCATCGACCAGAGCGGCAATTCGCGCGGCGCGTATCTCGGCAGCGGGTTCGACTTGCGCTCCGATGCGTACGGCGCGGTGCGGGCGAGCCAGGGCTTGTACGTGACGACGTATCCGAAGTCGGCGAACAGCCAGCCGCTCGACGTGAAGGAGGCGCAGCAGCAGCTTGTGACGGGCGAGAGCCTTGTTGAAGCGATGTCGGGCGTGAGCGAGCAGCATCAGGCGGAAAGCCTGAAGGACGCGCAGGACACGATGCGCGCGTTCACGGATGCGACGCAGGACAGCGCATCGGGCAGCGCCGCCGGCGGACGTACGGCAGGCGGCGGCACGGGCAATGCGAACGCGTTCAAGGAACCGGTGATGCTGTTCGGCAGCCCGTCGGGGATCGGGATGTCGACGCAGCAGTCGGTGCATGTGGTCGCGAACGATCACGTGAACGTCGCGAGCGGGCAAAGCGTGCATGTTGCGGCGGGCAAGTCGCTGATCGGCAGCATCGGGCAGAAGCTGAGCCTGTTCGTACAGAACGCGGGGATGAAGCTGTTCGCAGGCAAGGGCAAGGTCGAGATCCAGGCGCAGTCGGACAACGTCGAGGTGACCGCGCAGAAGGCGGTGAAGATCGTGTCGGCGACTGACCGGATCGAGATCGCGGCCGATCAGGGAATCTTGCTGACGAGCGGCGGTGCATACATTCGGATCAAGGATGGCAACATCGAAGTTCATGCCCCCGGAAAGATCGATGTGAAGGGCGCGTCGCATACATTCGCTGGGCCGGCGAGCATGGGATATCCGCTGCCAAGTCCGCGGCCGGATCAGCCGGGGCAGCTGGAGTTGCTGCACAAGTACGCGAACGGCGAGGCGGTGAAGGGCGGCTTGTTCACCGTGAGGGACGTGAACGGCGCGGTGCTGAAGAAGGGCGCGCTCGACAACAGCGGTTATACGGTGGTGAGCGGACTGCCGCCGGGCGCGGTACGCGTCGAGTTCGGGAAGGATCCGCGCGAGTCGGATCAGCCGGCGAATTATTTCAAGCACGCGAAGTGGCCGGCAGAGCCGGTGGGGCCGTCGCCGGAGGCTGCGCAGGCCGCGGCGACCGGGCAGCTCGCGAGCCAGTTGCAGGGGATGGCGCCTGCGGCGACGACCGCGGCGATGGGGCTCGTGAGCGGCGGCAGCGCGGGCGCTGCGCTCGGCGGGCTTGCGGGTTCCGCATTGCCGGCTGCCGCGAGTGCGGTGGGCGGCGCTGGCGTGGCGTCGGCGTTGCAGACGGCGTCGAGCCTGAGCGGTGCGGCGAAGCAGGTTGCCGGGATGGTGCAGGCTGCACGTCAGGGCGGCCTCGCGGCGCTGGCGACGCCGGCTGCGAACATGGCGTCCGGTGCGGTGCAGGGTGCGCTGCCGGGCGTCGCCGGAATTGCCGGCAAGGGCGCGACGACGATGGCGTCGGCCGCGGGCGGCATGAAGCTGCCGACGAGCGGGTTTGGCGGCCCACTGAAATCCTGAGAGGGCGGCTTGTCAGCCGTCTTGAAAAAACGAATTGAACGAACAACGACATGGCACAACAACTTCCACCGGGCGCCGAGAAGGAACAGGCCGTTACCTGGCTCAGCGACGTTTCCGAGAAGGACGTCGCCGCGGTCGGCAACCGCTTCGATGCGTGGTTGCGGCGGATCAGCGGCGACCACATCACGTTCGAGGATGTGAAGACGTTTGCCGGCGCGGTGCCGATCGTCGGCAACATCATGGCGATGGTCGATGCGCTCGGCGATATCGCCGAAATCATCGAGAAGCGCGGCGGTCAGGTGCTCGACTACATGAGCCTCGCGATCAATCTGCTCGGCATCATTCCGATTCCGCCGACGCTCGCGCCGTTCCGGATGTCGGCGCGCCCGCTGCTTGCGCTCGTTCGCCATGAACTGATGGCGACGCGCAACAATCTCGGCGCGGCGATCATCTCCGTGCTGGTTACGCACATCAACGCGACCTGCGCGACCGAGATCGAGGATTTTCTCAACAAGCTGAAAGCTGGCCTCGTCGACCTGCTCGACGGATGCGCGTCGAAAGCCGAGGAGATCATGCTCGCGCTGGCGACCGGCATGGACAAGGCGCTGCACGGCCAGCTGTTCGATGCCAGCGCCAACCTGAAACGCCAGCAAGCGCTCGCGGACAAGATGGCCGACAACCGGCCGTGGTACAGCCCGAGTCGGGTCGGTGACGGTATCCAGTTCGCGTACGAGGGCACCAAGGCGCTCGGCAAGAAGGCCGTCAACAAAACCGCGGGCACCGTCGCGTCGTTGACGCCCGATGCGTGGCTCGAGCCGTTTCGCAGCACGGTGGCATTCCTTCGAACCGAGGCACCGAAGATTGCGAAGTCGATCCGTTCGCTCGCCGGCAGCGAAGAAGGCAAGATGATGTGGCTGGTGTTGCAGCTGATCGAGGCGGTCGGGCGCGTCAAGGCACGCGCGAAGCTTCATGAGCAGAGCGCCGATGTGAAGGCCAGCGGAAAGAGTCAGGCGAAGAAGACGCGCGAGCAGGAAGGGCTGGAGAAAACCAACGGGCAGGCGCCGGCCGAAGGGCCGGGGAAGAGCGCGTGCAAGGCATGCGGGCTCGGGTCGTCGCCGGCATCGATCGATTTCGCGTTCGGTGACGAGACGTTCTCACATGTGGATTTCGACCTGCCGGGGGCGCTGCCGCTCGTTTGGGAGCGTACCTATCGTTCCCGACTGTCTGCGTATGACGACGGCGAACTCGGTGCGCGATGGATCACGCCCTATACGACGCGTATCGACATCAGGAATGGTCAGTGGATCTATTGCGATGCGGAGGGGCGCAGCATCGACTATCCCGCGCTCGCGGCGGGGGCTGTGCACGACGATCTGTCGGAGAACCTGACGCTGTCGCGACTCGACGATACGTGGGTGACGATCGCATACGGCCATGCCGAGCTGCATGTGTACGAGCGTCGCGGCGACGCATTCCGGCTCGCGATGCAGAAAGATCGGGCCGGAAACACGATCACGCTGGACTACGATGCACTTGATCGCCTTGCGCGCCTGATCGACGCGAGCGGCAATGTGCTTGCGTTCGAGCACGACCGGCATGGGCGGATCGTGCAGATCGAGCACGTGTTGAAGGGCGGCGAGCGCCGCCTGCTGGCGAGCTACGAATACGATGCGAACGGCGATCTCGTGCGCGCGGTCGATCGTCACGGCAACGCGCGGACCTATCGGTATCACCGTCACCTTGTGACGCGCTATACCGATCGCACCGGTCGCGGAATGACGCTCGAATGGGAAGGCGCGGACGCTGACGACAATGCGGACGCGAAGTGCGTCCGCGAATATGCGGATGACGGCAGCCTCGACATCCGGCTCGCATGGAATCCGAACATCCGTCTGACTTACGTGACCGACGCGCTGGGTCAGATGACGCGGTACTACTTCAACATTCACGGCTATGTGTACCGGATCGTGTATCCGGACGGCAATCAGGAGTGGTTCCGGCGCGATGCGCATCACAATCTGGTGCTGCATATCCGTCAGGACGGCAGCATCGAACGCCGGGAATACGATGTGCGCGGTAACCTCGTTCGGCATGAGCGAGCGGACGGCAGCATTGTCGAGATGGCGTACGACGACAAGGATCAGATGGTGCGGCTCGTCGATCCGAACGGGCATGTGTGGCAGCGCAAATACGACGACGCGGGCAACCTCGTCGAGGAAATCGATCCGCTCGAGCATTCGACGAAGTACGAATACAACGACAACGGGTTGCCGACGCAGATTACCGATGCGAAGGGCGGCTCGAAGACGCTTGAATACAACGACGCCGGGCAGATCGCAAGCTACACGGACTGCTCCGGGAAAAAAACGGAGTGGCGCTACGACGATACGGGCCGCGTGATCGAGACAAAAGATGCGGCGGGCGGCGTGGTTGCGTATCGGTACGGCCCGAACGGGCAGCTGACCGAAGTTCGCTCGCCTGCCGGTGTCGAGCAGGTGCAATACGATGCCGAAGGCCGCTTGTTGCGGCATACCGATCAACTCGATCGCTCGACGCGATACGGCTACGACGCGGCGGGTCGCATCGCGAGCCGCGCGGACGCGCTGGGCCAGACGATCGCGTATCGCTACGATCGCCTCGGCAGGCTGACTGCGCTGACCGATGCCAACTTTGCGACGTACCAGTTCCACTACGATCCGGCCGGGCGGCTGATCGAGGAAGTCGGCTTCGACGGCAAGTCGACGCGCTATCAATACGATCCGGACAGCGGCAGCCTTGTTTCGGTCGATGAGGCCGGTTGCGTGACGTCGATCGACGTCGATGCGAATGGCCGGCTGCTGAAGCGCGTCGCGGGGGAGAGCGAGGAGCGATTTGCGTACGACCCGAGCGGCCGGTTGATTGACGCGGTGAATCGGTACAGCCGCGTGCAGTTCTTCTTCGATCCGGTCGGCAATCTCGTGCGAGAACATCACGCATACGATCTGTTCGGCGAGCGACGCAGCTATGTGTGGCATCACGAATACGACGAACTCCGTAATCGGCGACGGACGGTGCGGCCGGACGGGCATGCGGTCGACTGGTTGATGTATGGCTCAGGGCATGTGCACGGGATGCTGCTCGATGGCGAGGAGCGTGTGCAGTTCGAGCGAGACGATCTTCATCGCGAGACGGTACGCGTGCTGTCGAGCAAGCTCGGGCAGCGCACGCACTACGATCCGGCCGGACGCGTGCTGCAGCAGACGATCCAGCGATCGACGTCTCCGGCGCCGCTTGCCGAGCGGCGGTATCGCTATGACGCGGCGGGGCAGTTGTCGCGAATCGAGGATAGCCGCAAGGGCGGGACCGACTATCGGTACGATCCGGTCGGGCGGTTGATCGAGGCGGTTAGTCCCATCGCGAAGGAGCGGTTTGCATTCGATCCGGCGAGCAACATCATCGATCCCGTGCGGACCACGGAGATGCCAGCATCTCGTCCTAGCCCGGTGCGGCCGGAAAGCACGTTGCCGGTTGAGGTGCCGAAGGTGCTGGGCAACCTGCTGAAGGCGTATGCGGGGATGCACTTTGAGTACGATGCCCGCGGGAATCTGGTGCGCAAGCGTACGCCGGCGGGGGAGCAGGAATACGAGTGGGACGAGTGCAATCGGTTGCTGTCGGCACGGGTCGCGGAGACGTCGCGGCAGAGCCAGGCGCGGTATTTCTATGACGCGTTCGGTCGCCGGATCGCGAAGGAGGTGAACGGCGAGCGGACGGTGTTCGGGTGGGATGGCGATACGCTGGCATATGAGAGCGACGGCGAGCGCGGTACGCACTATCTCTACGAGCCGGGGAAGTTCGTGCCGTTGGCGCAGTATGTGGCGGAACCTGTAGAGGGAATCACCACGCCGGAGTGGAAGAGTACCGATCGCTATGTGCCGGAGGACGATCCGCTGCAGAGGATGCCGGAGCGGCGGGGTGGCGCCGTGCTCTTCTACTACCACTGTGACCAGATCGGCACGCCTCAACTGCTGACTGATGACAACGGTGATGTGGTGTGGGAAGCGTCGTACAAGGCGTGGGGTGAAGCGCGGGAGGTGATCGCGCGAGTGTCGAAGGCGGCGGGGATCGTAGCGAAGAATTCGTTGCGGTTTCAGGGGCAGCGGGTTGATGATGAGACGGGGCTGCACTATAACCGGCATCGATACTATGATCCGCAGAGCGGTCGGTTCGTATCGAAGGATCCGATTGGATTGGCTGGGGGGCTGAACGGCTATCAGTACGCACCGAATCCCCTCACATGGATCGATCCATTAGGCTTGACGTGCTGCAATTGCTTGTATCGTGGGGTGAGTGCAAAACACCCAGCGATCGAAGAAGCAAAGCAAGGCATTGTCCGCCCGGCGAATCCGAGCGCACAAATGACGCCAGAAGAGCATGCAGAAGGCGGAACGACGGGTCAGAGTCAATATGTTTCTTGGACGAAGAACAAAGACATTGCGCTTTCTCATGCAAACAAGGATGGTCCGGGCGGAGTGCTGCTAAGTGTTCCCGTTGGCGCCCCTGGTCCCGGTGATACTTGGCGGTGGGGGTGGACTCACATTAATCAGTGGGGAGAACCCGAGATGCTGCAAGAAGGAACCAGAACGGGCGTTACCGTGTCGCGCGAGGGATGCAAATGACTAATAGCGTTTCGTACTTGATGCAATTGCTGAATCAACGTCCGGATAGTTCTTGGACCGATGAACTGCGCAGTGTCTTGTTATCACCTGATCTAACCGCGATCCGCATCGATGTTCAGCACTGCACGGTCAACTTTGCGCTCAGCCAGGCGCTGCGGCGGTTGGAAAGTTCGAGAGGGTTGAACAGACCGACGTTCGGCATAGAAGATCTGATTTTCGAGCTTCGACAGTTGAATGAAGAGCAAACGTTGGACTATTACGTTGTTTCGACGTCGCAGCATCTCGGAACATGCTACGTCGACAAGGATCGGCTCATCGGATGCGAATTTGTCCAGAAAGGAGGGGCTGAAACGAGGCCCGGATTGTGGATCGATGGAAAGCAAGTGACCTAGTCAGAAGCGGTTTGCGGGGCAATACTTCGATCGTGAAACGGGGCTGCACTGTAACCGGCACAGGTTCGCTAGACCAATTTCACAGTCGCGGAATTGGCATAATGATGGCCTGCCAACGTGACCCTACGGCGCCCCGCCAAGCACTTCCCCCGTTACAACCGCACTACCCATGTCGACCACCATCGCGACCCCCGCGTCGCTGAAACACATCCTTGAACACCCCGGCGATTTCTCCGGATGGCTCTGTCTGCCGCCGATGCCGTGGACGCTCGATACCGAGGGAGCATTCTCCGACGACACGAAGGACGCTGACGAAGACACGGCGCCTGTCATAGCAACCCAACCCGGCTGGCAGATCACATTGGACAGCTCAACGATCGAGGACATCGTGATCAACGCGCATGACCAGATAGACGAACCTACGCTTGCGCAGTTGTTCGATGCGTTCGTGTTCTATGTCGAAAACGACGCATTCATTCTTTTCTGACGACACGCAACGAGCGCGCCGAAAACCAAAAAGGACCGCTCAACGGTCCTTTTCCTCACGAGAAGCAACCCGCACCTCTCAAGGCAACGAAATCGTCAAATTAGCCGACTCCGGGCCCACCTTGATCACCTGCGAATAAGGCGCAAGCGCCTGCAGCGTCTTGTCCTTCAGATACGAGTTGAGCCCGAGAAACCCAAGCAATGCCACCAGCGCAAACACCGCCCCGATCGCCCACACCGGCACCTCGCGCTTCAACCGGTGCGCGATCTGATCCGGCAACGGCCAATGCGGCGCGAACGGCGCGCGCTTGCCCTTCATATGCGCGATCTCGTCGCCCAGCCGCGCCGTCAGATACGCCAGCTTCTCCGGCCCCTCGAGCAGATACTTCCCCTGGAACCCGAGCAGCAGGCACATATGAAACACCTCGAGCGACTGCAGCCGCGCCGCGCCCTGCGCACGACATTCCTCGAGATACTGAAAGAACTTCTCGCCCGCCAACTGCTCGCCGAACAGCACGAGCTGCAGCGGCCGGCGCTCCCAGTCCGTGCGGATCTTGTACTGCGACGACAGCACCATCTCGTCGATGGCCGCACAGAACGCGAACTTCGCGGCGTACACATCCTCGGCGGCGATATTCAGCTTCTTCGCGCCGCGCTCGAAATCCGACAGGAATTCCTGGATCCGCGTGCTGAACTCGCTCGCGCTGTCCGGCTCGCGGCCGTTCTTGAGCAGGAACAGCATGAAGAAGCCGTCGTACAGCAGGTCGAGCAGCGAACGCGCCTGGAACGCGGAGTCCGTCGACGCCGGGGTATGCATGGGTGCCGGCGCGTTGTCGCCGAACAGGGAAGGCGCGTAGCTCATGATGTGACCGCGATCAGTTCGAATTTCAGGTCATTGATGCCAGTCGGCGCATAGATCATCGCGGACTGGGCCTGCAGCATGCGCTCGTACAGCGCGCCGCGCGAATCGAGCGAGAAATAGCACGCGCCTGGCCGCACCGGAATCGCGGGCGGCACCTGCGGCGTGTACGACAGCCGCACGCCGGGCATTGCCGACAGCACGAGCTTGTCGACGTCGTCGGGTGCGCCGACCTTGAAGCGGGCCGGCACGGCATCGACGAGCTCGACGCTCGGCATGTCCGCGGACACCGCCAGGTAGAACTCGGTCTTGTCGTCGATCTTGCCCGAATCGAGGCGGCCGAGGTGGAACGACGGACGCACCTCGTCGAGCGTGATCGCGAAGTAGCGCGTCGAGATCACGGTGTCGAGCAGCTCGCGCAGCATCAGGTCCAGACGCGCAAAACTCGGGCCCGGATCGTCGTGGCGGTACACGGGCAGATCGGCGAGCGTATAGCCCTTCGAGAACGTCATCAGCTGGCCCGCGAGGCGCAGCAGTTCCTGGAACAGCCGCTCCGGATGCAGCGCCGCGTGCTGGTGCAGGTGCGCGAGCGTCGCGAACGCGGCGTTCGCGGTATGCAGCAGCCAGAACGACGCGATGTCGCCCGAGCGGAATTCGATGATGTTCTTCGACGGCTCGCGGTGGAAGCCGTACAGCGCGTTCACCTTCGCCTGCAGCGCGTCGACCAGCTGGCGTAGCCGCTGGTGCAGGATCGGCGACGCGTCGATCGCGAGGCACGGCGGCACGAAGCTGTCGTCGATCTCGAAACCGGACGTCGCGGTGCGGCGCACGCGCACGAGCGGCACCGACAGCAACTGATCGCGCGGTTCGCTGTGTGCGATCAGCTTGACCTGCGTCTTCAGGAACGTGACGTCGGCTTCGGCCGCGTCGGTGAAGTTGTCGGCGACGCTCGTCTGCTCGCTGACGAAGCGCGTCATGAAGCCGGCGGCCGGATCGTCGCTGTAGTTGGTGCCGTTCTCGCGCAGCGGGTGCAGCGCGAGATAGAACACGAATTCGTTGATGCCGTCGGGCAGCGTGTCCAGCGCGATCGGCGGTGGCAGGTCATCGGCCTGCGGCGCGGCATACAGCGCGCCGTCCGGGAACACGAGCGCGAGATCGGCAACCCGCAGCACGTTGCTGCCGAGTGCGTCGCGGTCGATGCGCACGGAGCGCACGCCCCAGTTGTACGGCTGGATCGCCTGGATGGACTCGAACAGGCGCGCCTCGTGGTACGCGTCCTGTCGCTGAAAGTGTTGAGGCCGGAGGAACAGCCCTTCCCCCCACAGCACCTTGGCCGAATAACTCATGTCAAATCCGGTTAATGTCGCGTTGCGATGTAATCGATTTGTTCGTGCCCGAATTAAATCGCCAATTGTTAACTCTTGTTAATTGACATTCGTGCGTCATGTTTAACCGCAGGACACCGAGGAAAGCATATTCAGCGGTTGTGAAGGCGCACCCTGTTGCGGTGCGATGACGGTGCCGTCGGTGACCGTCATCGCGCAATTATGCAGGCCGATGATTATGCCGGATTTCTCCGACTTCGCCGGATCGAACGTCAGTTTCCATCGTTGCAGTGCGGGATCGCGGAACAGCGCGACGATGCCGAATGCCTGCGCTTCGCGCGAGACTTTCTCGGTCGCCGTATAGCGCTGGCCCGGAATCAGCGTGATTTCACGCACATTCAGCAGGTCGGCGCCGAGCGCGGCCTTCTCCTTGGTCGGATCGGTGAACGCATCGAACGGCGCCTGCTGGAACGACGTCGGATCCTTCAGCGCGTAGAGCCGCACGACGAGCGCGAGCGGCTTGTGGTCGGTCGCGGCATTCAGGTTCGGCGCGGCAGCCAGCGTGATCCCGAGATTGCGCGGCGGCTTCTGTGCGTCCGGCAGCTCGGGCTTGCCGATGCCGGCGGCCGACATCACGGCGCTCGCGGCCGAGCCGAGCAGCGGGGCGGCCGCGCATCCGGCCAGAAGGGCGCAGGCAACCAGCGGCAGCGCGTAGCGAATCATGGACGATCTCATCGTGTTTCCGGCGTGCCGCCTTTATCCCTGTCAAAACTGCCGGGTATTTCCGCGTTCGCCGCGTATCCCCGACATTACATCGCTCAATTATTAAGCACGCCTGCGTCGCGGCAAGCGCCCGGAAATTTTTTCCGCCGCCCGGGCGGCGCGTCGTGCAGCCAGTAAAACTTGCGCGCCCCGGCCGAAGGAAAAACCGCCGCGAACCCGCAGCGAGAGGTCATTCGAGGGGGTAGCGCCCGGATTTAAAAGGAATTACTCTTCACACGACGATTGAATTATGAAAAATTGATCGGTACTATACCCGCGCGCTTCTTGCAAAGCAAAAGAACCAGATTCTCAACGATTTTAAAACTCACGCGCCGGTGGATATAACGATGAAAGACCGTCTCTTCGCAAAACTGTCTGGGGTAGTGCTGGCTTGCGGCGTGATCGCCGGCTGTGCGAGCCAGTCGACCACGCCGCCGAGCGCCGAGGTTTTCAACAAGTCGCTGGCCGATGCGGACGCCGTTGCGAAGTCGGGTGATCAGGACAAGGCTCTCGGCCTGTATCAGCAGCTCGCGAAGTCGGATCCGACGCGCGAGGAGCCGTGGTCGCGCATCGCGCAGATCCAGTTCGCACAGAACCACTACGGGCAGGCGATCGTCGCCGCCCAGGAAGCGCTGCAGCGCGATGCGACCGACCGGCAGGCGAAGAGCGTGCTGGCCGTTGCCGGCCTGCGGATCGCGACGCAGTCGCTCGGCGAATTGCGCCAGGATGCGTCGCTCGCGGGCGACGCGAAGTCGGACGCGCAGACGCTCGCGAAGCAACTGCGCGACACGCTGGGCGAATCGGCGCTGTTCCCGCCGGAGCAGAAATCGCAAACGAAGAAGATCCGCCGCCCGATTCACCGCCCGAAGGTGGCAGCCGGCGCGGCGGCACCAGCGGACAGCGGCGCCACGACGCCGCCTCCGCCCCCGCCGACGTCGAGCGGCAGCGCGCCGCAGAAAGGCGGCGCCGACCCGTTCAGCGCGCTGCGCAACTGACGCGAAAGCAACTGACGCGAAAACCACAACTAACCTGGGAGCCGTCGATGGCCAAGAAAGAAAGCATTCAGAAAAGCTTGCAGAAAATACGGCCGCCGCGCGTCCAGCTGACCTATGAGGTCGAGAAGGGCGACGCGATCGAGGTGAAGGAGCTGCCGTTCGTCGTCGGGGTCGTCGGCGATCTGGCGGGCCAGTCCGAAATCGAGCAGCCGAAGCTGCGCGACCGCAAGTTTGTCAATATCGACCGCGACAACTTCGACGACGTGATGAAGGCGATCGAGCCGCGTGCCGCGTTCCAGGTGGAAAACCGCCTGAGCCCGGAAGGCGGCAAGTTCGCGGTCGACCTGAAGTTCCGCTCGCTGTCGGATTTCAGCCCGGACGAAGTCGTCGAACAGGTCGAGCCGCTGCGCCGCCTGCTCGAGGCGCGCTCGAAGCTCGCCGACCTGCGCAACAAGCTCGCCGGCAACGACAAGCTCGAGGATCTGCTGTCCGAGGTGCTGAAGAACACGCAGCAGCTGCAGGAGCTCGCGAAGGGCACCGGCGGCGACAAAGACGGCGAATGACGACGGAGTGTTGAGATGAACCAGCAAACGGCTGCGGCCCAAACCAGCGGCGCGGAATACGCCGCCGGGACCTCGTTGCTCGACGACATCGTCGAGAAGAGCAAGGTCGCGAAATCCGATTCCGAGCATGCGCGTGCGAAGGACCTGATCGGCGAACTCGTGCACCAGGTGCTCGACGGCACGGTGATCGTGTCGGACAACCTGTCGGCCACGATCGACGCGCGCGTCGCGGAACTCGACCGCCTGATTTCCACGCAGCTTTCCGCGGTGATGCACGCGCCGGAATTCCAGCGCCTCGAAAGCACGTGGCGCGGGATGGATTACCTGGTCAAGGAAAGCAATACGGGCCAGACGATCAAGATCAAGGCGCTGCACGCACCGAAGCGCGACCTCGTGCGCGACTTCAAGGGCGCGAGCGAGTTCGACCAGAGCGCGCTGTTCAAGAAGGTCTACGAAGAAGAATTCGGCACGTTCGGCGGCTCGCCGTTCGGTGCGCTGATCGGCGATTACGAGATCTCGCGCCAGCCGGAAGACATGTACTTCATCGAGCAGATGTCGCACGTCGCGGCGGCCGCGCACGCGCCGTTCATCGCGTCGGCGTCGCCGGAGCTGCTCGGCCTCGAGTCGTTCTCCGACCTCGGCAAGCCGCGCGATCTCGGCAAGGTGTTCGATACCGTCGAATACGCGAAGTGGAAGTCGTTCCGCGATGCCGAGGATTCGCGCTATGTCGGCCTGACGCTGCCGCGCTTCCTCGGCCGCCTGCCGTTCAATCCGAAGGACGGCCAGACCGCGGAGAACTTCAACTTCGTCGAGGACGTCGACGGCACCGATCACGACAAGTACCTGTGGTGCAACGCCGCGTGGGCGTTCGCTGCGCGCCTGACGGCCGCGTTCGACGACTTCGGCTGGTGCGCGGCGATCCGCGGCGTCGAAGGCGGCGGCCTCGTCGAGGACCTGCCGACCCACACGTTCAAGACCGACGACGGCGAAGTCGCGCTGAAGTGCCCGACCGAGATCGCGATCACCGATCGCCGCGAGAAGGAGCTGAGCGACCTCGGCTTCATCCCGCTCGTCCATTGCAAGAACTCAGATTACGCCGCGTTCTTCGCTGCGCAGTCGGTGCAGAAGCCGAAGAAATACAGCACCGACAGCGCGAATGCGAACGCCGTCCTGTCCGCCCAGCTTCAGTACATCTTCTCGGTATCGCGCGTCGCGCACTACCTGAAGGCGATGATGAGGGACAAGATCGGCAGCTTCGCATCGGCGCAGAACGTGGAGACTTTCCTCAACCGGTGGATTTCGCAGTACGTCCTGCTCGACGACAATGCCTCGCAGGAACAGAAAGCGCAATTTCCGCTGCGCGAGGCATCCATACAAGTGTCGGAGATTCCGGGCAAGCCGGGCTCGTATCGTTCGGTCGCATTCCTGCGCCCGCACTTTCAGCTCGACGAACTCTCGATTTCTCTGCGACTTGTCGCTGATCTGCCCAAACCGGCAAATTCATAAGCGAGTAAATCGCCCGGGCGGGCCGCCTGGGTAGGACGTTAAAACCACCTCTTTGGGGAGTCGAAGGGCCATGTTACATATGCACTTGCAGTTTGGTAGTCCGGCGGTGAAGGGCGAATCCGCGGACAAAGACCATCAGGGCTGGATCGAACTGAAATCGTGGGATCACTCGATCGTTCAGCCGCGTTCGGCAACCGCATCGACCGCTGGCGGTCACACGATGACGCGTTGCGAGCACGGCGACATGATTTTCACGAAGGAAATCGATTCGTCGAGCCCGCTGCTGTATCAGCACGCCTCGGGCGGCACCACGTTCGACGAGGTGACGGTCCATTTCTCGCGCGCAGACGGTGAAGGCAAGCGCGTGCAGTATCTGGAAGTCAAGCTCAAGTACGTGATCATCTCGAGCATCGCCCCGAGCGTTCGCGAAGAAGGTCTGCCGCTCGAGACGTTCTCGCTGAAGTACGCGGCCGTGCAGTGGAAGCAAACCCAGCAGAAGATCGGCGGCAACCAGGGCGGCAACACGCAGGGCGCCTGGAGTCTGACGAAGAACGACAAGACCTACGCGGTCTAAGGTCGGTTGCGGCAACGGGGCGCACGGCGTCCCGTTGCCGTTTTCGTAGCTCATACCGGCCGATGAAACGATTCGAACCCAGTTTTCTCGACAAGCTGTTCGACGACGAACCGCACCTGCCGGCCTCGGCAGCGATGCGGCAATTGTCGCTGGACGAGCTCAAGACCACGGTCGCCCGCGACGTCGAGGCGATCCTCAACACCCGTATCGCGCACACCGAGAACGAGCTGGCCGAGCTGCCGGAATGCCAGAAATCGGTGCTGACCTACGGGCTGAACGATTTCGCGGGGCTGAGCCTCGCGAGTCACTACGACCGCGCGTTCATCTGCAAGTCGATCCAGCAGGCCATCGCGCGCCATGAGCCGCGCCTGCAGCAGGTACAGGTGACGTTCGAGCTGAACGAGCAGGCGACCAACGCGCTCTACTTCGCGATCCAGGCGCTGCTCGTCGTGCACCCGGCCGAGGAGCCGGTGAATTTCGACGCGATGCTGCAGCCGTCGACGCTGCAGTATTCGGTCACGCGCGCACGCGCCGCGAGAATGCAGTAAATCAAGCCGCCGAGCGGGCCGGACCGCCCGGTGGTCGATCAGGTCCGGCAGGAAATATTGAGGTTCGGGGTCGTCGATGGAAGAATTGCTGCCGTATTACGAGCGCGAATTATCGTTTTTGCGGCGCTATTCGCGAGATTTCGCCGAACGCTATCCGAAGATCGCGGCGCGGCTCGCGTTGTCCGGCGAGCATTGCGAGGATCCGCACGTCGAGCGGATGATCGAGTCGTTCGCGCTGCTCGGCGCGCGCATCAACAAGAAGCTCGACGACGACTACCCCGAATTCACCGAAGCGCTGCTGGAAGTGCTGTATCCGCACTACCTGCGGCCGTTCCCGTCGTGCTCGATCGCGCAGTTCACGCCGGCTTCGCCCGGCCAGCAGACCGAACCGGTCGTGATCGACCGCGGCACCGAGCTGAAGAGCCGCCCGATCCGCGGCGTGCAGTGCCGGTTCCGCACCGCCTACGACGTGACGCTCGCGCCGGTCCGCATCTCGGAAGCGCGCTACATGCCGGTCGCGCTCGCGCCGAGCGCGACGGTGCTGCCGTCCAACGCGACGGGCGTGATCTCGATCACGTTCGAGTCGCTCGCCGCGCAGCTCGATCTCGGCGCGCTGAAGGTGCCGACGCTGCGCGCGCATCTGCACGGCGAGCAGTCGTTCGTCGCCGCGCTGACCGACTGCCTGTTCGTCAACGTGCTCGGCGCGTATGTCGAGCCCGAACGCAACGGCCGCTGGACCGCGCTGCGCAAGCTGCCGATCGAGCAGGCCGGCTTCGACGAGGACGGCGCGCTGATCGATTACCCGGCGAAATCGCATCCCGCGTATCGCCTGCTCACCGAATACTTCGCGTTCCCCGACAAGTTCGATTTCGTCGATTTCGACCTCGCGGCGATCGCGCGTGCGTCGGGCCGCTGCCAGCGCGCGACGCTGCATCTGGTGCTGCAGGACGTGCGCAGCGATTCGCACGTCGCACGGCTGCTCGAGCTGCTGACGGCAAGCCACTTCCGGCTGTTCTGCACGCCGATCGTCAACCTGTTCCGCCAGCACGGCGAGCCGATCCGCATCACGCACCGCGCGGTGTCCTACCCGGTGATCGCCGAGGCGCGCCGCGCGTTCGCGTACGAGGTGTACTCGATCGACTCGGTGAAGCTCGTCAGGCAGCAGGCGCATGAAGAATCGGTGATCGAGTTCCGGCCGTTCTATTCGCTGCATCACGGCGAATCGGCGCGAATCGGTCACTACTGGTTCGCGCGCCGCAACGACTGGGTCGCGCAGAAGAGCCCCGGCTACGAAACCGAGATCTCGATCGTCGACATCGACTTCGAGCCGACGTCGCCGCAGACCGACACGCTGAGCCTCGACCTCACCTGCACGAACCGCGACCTGCCGGCGATGCTCGCGTTCGGCCTCGAAGGCGGCGACCTGTTCCAGGAAGGCGGCGCGCAGACCAGCGGCATCTCGATGCTGCGCCGTCCGACGCAGAGCGTGCGCTTCGAGCGCGGCCGCGCCGCGCACTGGCGGCTCGTGTCGCACCTCGCGCTCAATCACGTGTCGCTGGTCGCGCACGGCCTCGCGCCGCTGAAGGAAATGCTGACGCTGTACGATCTGCGACGCACGGCCGTGTCGATGCGCCAGATCGACGGCCTGGCCGGCATCGAGCAGCGCGGCGCGGTGCAGTGGCTGCCCGGCAAGCCGTTCGCGACCTTCGTGCGCGGCATCGAGATCCGCCTGACGATCGACGAGGAGCACTTCGTCGGCGCGAGCCTCGCGTCGTTCGTGCGCGTGCTCGACAGCTTCTTCGGGCTTTACGTCCACCTCAACAGTTTCGTTCAACTAGTCGTCGTGTCGAAACGCACCGGCGAGGAGATCATCCGATGCAAGCCCCGGACCGGCGAATCGATCCTGGCGTAGTCGACGCGCTGCTCGACGAGCCGCACCGCTTCGAGTTCTTCCAGGCGGTGCGCGTGCTCGAAGGGCTGTTCGCGCGGCAGGCGTCGGATGCCCCCGGCGCGTGGCGGCAGGGCGACGTCGTCGCGCAGCGCATCGAATTCCGCAACACGCTGTCGCTCGGTTTTCCGCCGAGCGAGATCGAGGGCGCGCGCTCGTTTGACGACGACGGCACGCTGCTCGACTCGGGCGAGCAGCGCGGCGCCGCGCTCGCGGCCGGCGAGCTCGGCCACGTCGAGCTGACGCCCGCGTTCTTCGGGCTGCTCGGCGGGCAGGGTGCGCTGCCGCTGCACTACACCGAGCAGATCGTCGCGCGGGAGCACCTGAAGCGCGACCACGCGGCGCGCGCGTTCTTCGACGTGTTCTCGAACCGTGCGACCGCGCTGTTCTATGCGGCGTGGAAGAAATACCGGCTGCCGTTCCATTACGAGCTCGACCGCGACGAGCGCTACCTGCCGCTGCTGCTCGCGATCGCGGGCGTGCCGAGCGACGAGGTGCGCGACAGCCTCGCGGCCGGCGCGGGCGGCGTGCTCGACGAAGCCGTCGCCGGCTATGCGCTGGCCGCGCGGCACCGGCCGATGTCGGCCGCGTACCTGCAGCGCACGCTGTCCGACTATTTCCGCGTGCCGGTGAAGATCGACCAGTTCGTCGGCAAGTGGTACGACGTGCCGTCCGACCAGTTGAGCGTGCTCGGCGAAGTCAACGCGGTGCTCGGCGCGACGGCGCTCGTCGGCGAACGCGTGTGGCAGCGCGACATGCGCGCGCGGATCGTCGTCGGCCCGCTGTCCAAGCGCGACTACGAGGCGTTCCTGCCCGGCGGCGCGCACGCCGTCGCGCTCGAACGGATGCTGACGCTGCTCGCCGGCGTCACGCTCGAATACGAGGTGAAGCTGGTGCTGAAGCGCACCGAGGTCGGCGCGAGCGTGCTCGGCGCGGGCTCGCGGCTCGGCTGGGACGCGTTCCTCTGTACGCGCGACGCGATCGACGACCGCTCGGACGCCCGCTACGAACTGCACGTGATTCATTGATTCACTGATTCCGAACGACAACAAACACGCAATCGAACCTGAGATCGACGCCATGAGCACGCCTCTGAAGACCCTGATCACGAAACTGAACCCGCTGTGCCGGCACGCGGCCGAGCGTGCGGCGAGCGCGTGCCTGGCGCGCGGCCACTACGAGGTCGATCTGGAGCACCTGTTCCTCGCGTTGCTCGAGGAGCCGGCCGGCGACCTGCCGCTCGCGCTGCGCGCGAGCCGCGTCGATCCGCATGCGCTGCGCGCGGACCTCGAGCGCGAGCTGACGCGCCTGAAGACCGGCAACACGCGTACGCCGGTGTTTTCGGTGCATCTGATCGCACTGTTCGAACAGGCGTGGCTGATCGCATCGCTCGATTCGCAGCTCGGCCGCATCCGTTCGGGGCACCTGCTGCTCGCGCTGCTGACCGCGCCGGATCTCGCGCAGTTCGCGCAGCGGATGTCGTCGCAGTTCGCGGAAGTGAATGTGACGGACCTGAAGCACAAGTTCGACGAGATCATGGCAGGGTCGAGCGAAGCCGAGCCGCGCCAGGCCGATACCGACGACGGCGGCGTGGCGCCGGCCGCCGACGGTGCCGCGCCCGCGGCCGGCCCGTCGAAGACGCCCGCGCTCGACACGTACACGACCAACCTCACGCAGCGCGCGCGCGACGGCAAGATCGATCCGGTGATCGGCCGCGAAGCCGAGATCCGCCAGGCGATCGACATCCTGATGCGCCGCCGCCAGAACAACCCGATCATGACCGGCGAGGCCGGTGTCGGCAAAACGGCGGTCGTCGAGGGCCTCGCGCTGCGGATCGCGGCCGACGACGTGCCGCCGCCGCTCTCCGGCGTCGCGCTGCACGTGCTCGACATGGGGCTGCTGCAGGCCGGCGCGAGCGTGAAGGGCGAGTTCGAGAACCGGCTGAAGAGCGTGATCGACGAAGTGAAGAAGAGCGCGCATCCGATCATCCTGTTCATCGACGAGGCGCACACGATCATCGGCGCGGGCGGCCAGGCCGGCCAGAACGACGCGGCGAACCTGCTGAAGCCGGCGCTTGCGCGCGGCGAGCTGCGCACGATCGCCGCGACGACGTGGAGCGAATACAAGAAGTACTTCGAGAAGGACGCGGCGCTCGCGCGGCGCTTCCAGGTCGTGAAGGTCGAGGAGCCGGGCGAGCCGCTCGCGGCCGCGATGCTGCGCGGCATGTCGGGCCTGATGGAGAAGCACTTCAACGTGCGGATTCTCGACGATGCGATCACCGAGGCCGTGCGCCTGTCGCACCGCTACATCAGCGGCCGCCAGCTTCCCGACAAGGCGATCAGCGTGCTCGACACCGCATGCGCGAAGGTCGCGCTCGCGCACAGCGCGACGCCGGCGGCGATCGACGACACGAAGAAGCGGATCGAGCGGATCGATGCGGAAATCGCGTCGCTGGAACGCGAGGCAGCGGGCGGCGCGCCGCACGACGAGCGGCTCGGCGAGCTGCGCGGTGCGCGCGGCACGGCGCTGGAGCAACTCGCGAAGGACGAAGCGCGCTACGAAGCCGAGCGCGCGATCGTCGCCGAGATCACCGAATTGCGCGAAACGCTCGACAAGGCGCGCGGCCCGTCCGAGGATGGCCAGCCGGTCGACGTGCAGGCGACGCGCGACAAGCTCGCGGAACGCGTCGCGGCGCTGCACGCGCTGCAGGGCGGCGAGCCGATGGTGCCGCTGCAGGTCGACGGCCACGTCGTCGCCGAGATCGTCGCCGCGTGGACGGGCATTCCGCTCGGCCGGATGGTGAAGGACGAGATCGACACGGTGCTGAACCTGCAACCGCTGCTGACCGCGCGCGTGATCGGCCAGGACCACGCGCTCGACGCGATCGCGCAGCGCGTGCGCACCGCGACCGCGAACCTCGAGGATCCGAACAAGCCGCGCGGCGTGTTCATGTTCGTCGGGCCGTCGGGCGTCGGCAAGACCGAGACGGCGCTCGCGCTGGCCGACGTCCTGTACGGCGGCGAGCGCAAGATGGTCACGATCAACATGAGCGAGTACCAGGAAGCGCACAGCGTGTCGGGCCTGAAGGGCTCGCCGCCCGGCTATGTCGGCTACGGCGAGGGCGGCGTGCTGACCGAGGCCGTGCGCCGCAACCCGTATTCCGTCGTGCTGCTCGATGAGGTCGAGAAGGCGCACCCCGACGTGCTCGAGATGTTCTTCCAGGTGTTCGACAAGGGCACGATGGACGACGCGGAAGGGCGCGAGATCGATTTCCGCAACACGCTGATCATCCTGACGTCGAACGTCGGTTCGTCCGCGGTGATGGCGGCGTGCCTGAACAAGCCGGCCGAGGAGCTGCCCGATCCGGACGCGCTCGCCGAGACGCTGCGCCCGCAGTTGTACAAGACGTTCAAGCCCGCGTTCCTCGGCCGGATGAAGGTCGTGCCGTACTATCCGATTTCCGACGACGTGCTGGCCGAGATCATCGAGCTGAAACTCGAGCGGATCCGCCGCCGGATCGACGCGAACCACAAGGCCGCGTTCGAATGGGACGAGTCGCTCGTCGATGCGGTGCTCGCGCGCTGCACCGAGGTCGATTCGGGCGCCCGCAATGTCGACCATATCCTGAACGGCACGCTGCTGCCGGAGATCGCGGGCCACGTGCTCGGCCGGATCGCCGACGGCGAGGCCATCGCGCGCATCGCGGTGCGCGCGGACGAGGCCGGCGAATTCGCCTATACGGTCGAATGAGCGGTCGAATGAGCCCCCGCGCGCGACATCTGATGCATCAACGGATTCACTGAACCATGCCGATCAATCTCCCCGAGCTGCTGACGCCGATCAGCGATGCGTCGCCCAGCGGCGACGACCTGCTGTTTTCGAACGAATTCGACGCGATCCAGGACGCGCGGCGCTACGACGATCCGACGCTCGACCAGGGCGAATGGGTGACCGAGATCAAGGAGGCCGACTGGGGCTTCGTCGTCGACCATGCGGGCGAGCTGCTGCGCACGCGCACGAAGGACTTGCGGCTCGCCGTGTGGCTGACCGAGGCGCTCGCGCTCGAGGACGGCGTCACCGGCCTCACCGAAGGCTATGCGCTGCTCGAGGGCCTGTGCCGCGAGTTCTGGGACAGTGTGCACCCGCTGCCCGAAGGCGACGACACCGAGTACCGGCTCGGCAACGTCGCGTGGCTGGCCGGCCGCACGGCCGAGCTGTTGCGCGCGGTGCCGCTGACGGACGGCGCGTCGAACGCGTTCAGCACGCTCGACTGGGAGGTGGCGCAGCACGTCGCGCAGTCCATCAAGCGCGACCCGGAACACGCGGACGACATCGCGCGCGGCAAGCCGTCGATCGACCAGATCGATGCGTCGCGGCGCGTGACGCCGATCGCGTTCTACACGGCGCTGCTGGCGAACCTGAAGGCGTTCGAATTCGCGCTCGATGCGTTCGAGGAGCGGCTCGTCGAGCGTGCGGGCGATTCGGCGCCGAGCTTCCGGCAGGCGCGCGACGCGTTCGAGACCGTGTACCGGCTCGCCGAGCGCTTTGCGCGCGAGCAGGGCTATACGGGCAGCGCGCCGCACACGCAGGCGGCGCAGCAGGCGCAGCCCGAGCGCATCGAGCCGAGCTTCGGCAATTCGATCCAGACCGAGGAGACCCATGTGCAGTCGCAGACCGCTCCGCGTCCTCCGGTGACGCAGATGATCGCCGGCATCCAGAACCGCGCGCAGGCCGTCGACCAGTTGCGTGCGGTGGCGCGTTATTTCCGCCAGACCGAGCCGCACAGCCCGGTCGCGTATCTCGCCGACAAGGCAGCGGAGTGGGCCGACATGCCGCTGCACAAGTGGCTCGAGAGCGTCGTGAAGGACGACGGCTCGCTGTCGCATATTCGCGAGCTGCTGGGGGTGAGGCCGGACGAGCAGTCGTAATGACCGTGTCGGGCCAAGGTTACTCGGGGGTGTCCGAGGTGCCGTGAGAGAACGGCTGTTTCCTGAGAGCGCGGGCCCACGCGGGATCGCGGTAACAACAAGATGGATGACGCATGAACGTGACCGAACTCGCACAGGCGATTCGCGGTGGCCTGATTCAGCAGGATCGTCTGCTGAAGGCGGACATTCCGTCGTTGCCGAACAATGCACTCGTGCCGCGTCGGGCCGTGACCCATTCCGAACTGGGGCGCGATTTCAGCGTCACGCTCGATCTCGTTTCCACCGCGAGCGACATCGAGCTCAAGACGCTGATCGCGCAGCCGATCACATTGTGGATCCAGCAGGCGAACCAGTCGTATCTGCCGATCAACGGCTATATCCATACGGCGCGCAGGCTCGGCGCGGACGGCAGCCTGTCGAGCTATCAGCTGACTTTCTCGTCATGGATGCACTTCCTCAAGTTTCGCAGCGACATGCGGTACTGGCAGGACCAGAGTGTCGATGCGATCCTCGCCGATGTGTTCGACGCGCATCCGCAGGCCAAGGGGCGGTATCAGTTCGCGCTGTCGAAGCCGCTGCCGTCACGCTCGTACTGCCGCCAGAGCGAAACCGACTGGAACTTCGTGCATCGCCTGATGGAAGACGAAGGGCTGTTCGGTTTCTGGCGACATAGCGAGGACGGCAGCGCGCACACGCTCGTCATTACCGACGACCTGCACGCGCTCGACGAACTGTCGCCGAATCCTGTCAGGTTCGACCGCTCGGGAACGGGTAGCGAAACCGCCGGTTTCACGCAATGGGCCGCGTCGCGGACCTTGCAGAGTTCCCTGCACACCACACGCACGTTCGATTACAAGTCGCCGTCCTCGGCGGCCAATCCGAACGGCACGACGTTGCCGACGAAGGCCGACCAGGGCGATCTGCCGAACCAGACGGAAATCTACGAGTACACCGGCGCGTATACGTACGCGGGCCAGGATCGCGGCGAACATCTGTCGAAGATCCGCCTGGAGGAATGGGAGTCGCGCGCGAAGCGCTTCTTCGGCGTGGGCGGCGTGCGCGGGATCGATGCCGGGCGGCGCTTCACGCTGGCGGATCACCCCGAGCACGACCGCGATGCGGCGCAAGACCGGGAATTCGCGGCATTGAAGGTGTCGCGGTACATCGAGAACAACCTGCCGATCTCGGACCACGAAGCGAATTTTCCGCATAGCCTGCAGGATCGGCTGGCACGGGTGAAAGCCGGCCACGGTGACGCGGCCGCATTCGAAGTCGGGCATGACGACGGTTCGGCCGGGTTCTATCTCGTCGAAGTCGAAGCGCAGCGCGCGGCCGTGCCGTATCGCAGCCCGTTCGAGCACCGGAAACCCGCGATGCAGCTCGAAACGGCTGTCGTCGTCGGACCGAAGGGCGAGGAGGTTTATACGGACGAACTGAACCGGATCAAGGTCATGTTCGTCTGGGATCGGCAGAGCGCCGGGCGCGAAAATGCGTCGTGCTGGATGCGCGTCGTGCAGTCGGATACCGGCGGGGGGTACGGCGGCGTCCACATTCCGCGGGTCGGCGAGGAGGTGATGATCGGCTACATCGGCGGGGACTGCGACCGGCCGATCGTGATGCATCGCGTCTACAACGGCGCCGCCAAGCCGCAGTGGCATAGCGATGGAATCCTGTCGGGTTTCCGGTCGAAGGAGTATGCGGGATCGGGTCACAACGAGATGGTGCTCGACGACGCGACCGGGCAGAACCGTGCGCGCCTGTTCAGCAGCAGCGCGAATTCGCTGCTGCATCTCGGCTATCTGATCGAACAGAGCGGCAACACGCGCGGCGCGTATCTAGGCTCGGGTTTCGATCTGCGCACGGATGCTTACGGTGCGGTGCGTGCGGCACAAGGGCTGTATGTCACGACGCATCCTAAGCAGGCGAACAGCCAGCCGCTCGATGTGAGCGAAGCGCAGCAGCAGCTCGCCAATGCCGACGGGCTGCTCGAGTCGATGTCGCAGGTCAGTGAAATGCATCAGGCCGAAAGCCTCGGTACCGGGCACGATGCGCTGAAGCAATTCACCGACGCCACGAAGAGCAGCGTGGCGGGTGCGTCGTCGGGCGGCAGGACCGCCGGCGGCGGGACGGGGAGTGCGAATGCGTTCAAGGAGCCGGTGATGCTGTTCGCGAGCCCCGCGGGGATCGGGATGGCGTCGCAGCAGTCGGTGCACCTGTCGGGCGATCAGCAGGCCAACATCGTCAGCGGTCAAAGCACATTCATTACCAGCGGGAAGTCGTTGGTCGCCGGTATCCGGGATCGCATCAGCCTGTTTGCCCAGAATGCCGGGATCAAGCTGTTCGCGGGCAAGGGCAAGGTCGAGATTCAGGCGCATGCGGACAGTATCGAGATGACCGCGCAGAAGGTCGTCAAGATCGTGTCGTCGACCGAGAACGTCGACGTGGCCGCCAAACAGGAGATCCTGCTGACTTCGGGCGGCGCGTACGTGCGGATCAAGGGCGGCAACATCGAGATTCACGCGCCGGGGAAGATCGACATCAAGGGCGCCCAGCACGCATTCAGCGGCCCGACGAGCATGCCGTATCCGCTGCCCGCCATGCCGGGCGGCACGTGCAAGCAATGCGTGCTGAATGCGCATAGCGGGCGCGAATCGATGGTCGAGGCGGATTGATGGGTGACGTGAGCAACATCGGCAACGCGGGCGACGGGAGCGATGCAGCCGACATGAGCGAGGCCGTCGACGCCGCGCCGAATCCGCGCGAGCCGGAATGGCCGGTATTTCTGGAGGCGCTGAAGGCGTCGCTGAGGGGCGAGACCAGCGAGGGCCGGCCGATGCGACTGTACGCGATCGTCGATACGCGCGGTTATCAGGAGCTGGATACGCAGCTCGTGACGGTGCACGGCCTGCGCTACGCGTCGCTCTGGACGGATACCGGTCTCGACGCCTATACGGATATCGCACCGTACCTGATTGCCTTCGACCGCCAGGCACTCGACGACGAGGGAGGCGAGCAACATCGGCTGCTGCGCCAGCTGTGGCTGGATGCGGTCGATCTGCACGCGGTGACGTGGCTGTGGTCGACGTGGTCGTTCGATGCGCTCGACGCGCATCTGCGCAGATATGTGAAGTACGCGCTGCCGAACGGTCGCGCGTATTACCTGTTCTTCTTCGACAATCACGTATTCGGACGGCTACGGCTGGTGTGGAGCGATACGCAGGCGCAGCAGTTCGTTGCGCCGTTCGGCGAGATCCGCTATCGCAATCGGCGGCTCGAGGAGGTCGTGTGGCGCAACGATGCACCGGCGTCTGTCGGGGCCGCGCAGGCAGGCGATGTGCAGGGCTTGAGCGAGAAGCAGCATGCGCAGCTGATCGAACTCGGCTATCCGGACAAGCTCGTGCTGAAGTTTCGCGAGACGATGGCGGTGTCGATCGAGCACCTGTCCGATGGGGAGCTGTATGAGCGGGTCGTCGAGCAACTGGCACGCGCAGCGAACTACGGAATCGTCGACGAGCAGCAGACGCTGTATTACGTATTGACCGGCGTGCAGGTCGCCCCCCGATTCGACGAGCATCCGGCAGTGCAGGCTTGTCTTGTGGCCGTGTCTTGCGGCGAGAAGAGTCTCGACGATGCGCTGTTGACGATCGATGACGCGACGTGGAATGCAATTCGCGACGACTACGATCGCAGCCTTCTGGAGGAACGCGGCGGTGTGGCGTAAGTCTGCGACTGCCGATTGCGACGGCAAGGTCGACACACGCACGGTATGGATGCCGAAGAAGCCGCTGTTCGACTCGACGAACGAAAATATCAAGCTGGTCGCCGTGCCGGCAGGTCCCGACGGCATGCTGCCGCGGCCATGTGAAGAGAGTGCTTATGCCTGATGTCATGCAATACGCTGCACCGGAATTCCCTGCGATCGCTCGAGGCCGTCGCGGTGCGCGCGCCGCTCGCGGACGGTTCTCCGCTGCGTTGCGAGTCGCCGCGGCAGGCTTGCTGTTCGTGTCGATGGCGGCATGCAGCAAGTCGGATCCGACCTACACCAGCATTTCGACCGAGGCGCTGAACTACCTGCCGTACAACCTCGTTCGGTTCACGATCACCGACCAGTTCGGCAACAAGGCACGCGGCGGCGGTGATCTCGAACCTGGGGCAGGGGAGGGCAGCATCACCTGTTGCTACTTGCTGAAGGGCACCGATTTCAAGGTTCAGTGGACGTATTACGATGCGGACGACTGGCGGCCGGGCGAGCAGGTGAAGAAACAGCAGGCGGAGACGGACGTTTCGTTGCCGCCGACCAAGGAGCCGGATTCGATCGGCTCGCGCATTTTCGAAGTTCACTTCTATCCCGATCGTCACGTCGAATTGGCATTTCCCGGTGAGATGCTGGGCAGCACCCGATTGCCGATCGTCGACGTGTCGCGTGACCTGACGAAACGGTACGGCAAGCGGCTCGACAAGAAGTACGACGACAATGATGCCCAGTCGCATCGCCGGATTTCGAGAACCGTTGCGGAAGCCTGGATCAAGTACCGCTTCACCGATCGCAGCGACCTCGAGCAATACGCGTATTACGCGCTTCTGGTGAATCCCCGGTTCGACGCGCACCCGGAGGTGCAGAAACTCATTCAATCGAGCAAGGGGAAGCCGGGCGCATTCGCGAAGGCGGCCGCCGCGCTGTCGCCGACGGTTGTGAAGGAGCTCGGCCAGAACCGATTCCAGGCGGTCGCGGTGCCGTCGATTCCGGCGGGGCTGGTGCCGCCGCCACGTGAGGAGAATAGTCATGGCCGGAGCTAACGATCGAAACGCCATTCGACTCGATCCGGACGATGCTACGCCGCAGAGTGTTCGAATGGCCGTCGACAGGATGGCGACGGCCAACTATCCGAAGGGAGACTGTCTGCCCTGCGGGGCGACGATCCGTATCGGCGTGTTCTTCGACGCGTTCGGTCGCAGCAAGGACGAGGACGATCCGGACAGCGGGCTGTACTCGAACATTTCGCGCCTTTTCGATGCGCACCGCATCAACACGGACATCGACCGTCCCGTGAATCAGTTCTGGTTCCGGCTCTACTATTCGGGCCTCGGGACCGATCTCAACGCGGATGCCAAGTCGAATGCGTGGCTCAATGCCGGCCTCGCCGCGGGGAAAATGATCGGCAAGAAGGTGCTCGACGCAGCGAAGGGCGTCGGGGAGTCGGTTGCTCGCGTGAACCAACCGATCAAGCAACTGGACGTGAAAGGTCGCATGACGACGGCAGTCAAGCAGTCCGCCTCGGGGTTCTCGTTTCGGCCGATGCTGAATGCTTTCAACGACTTCAAGAAAGACATCCAGAACGTTCCCCGAACCGCACGCCGCATCGCGAACGTGCTGGATGCGTCGCCGGAGCGGATCTGGGAGCGCACGAAGGCGGGCGGCATCGCCGTGTTCCGGAACGCGAAGAACGACTTGAAGCACAATCCGCTCAAGATCGTGCAATCGACAGTCCGTCAGGTTATTACGGGAATCGCGATCGAAAACGTACCGATCGTGCGCGATTCTCAGGTGATGAGCGCGTACTTCGGTACCGGTGTCGATTCACGGCTCGTTGCCGCGAAGGACCAGCTGGAAAAGGCGATCGAGGCGGTCAAGGGGCAGACGTCGAAGATTCGAAAGATCGAGGTATCGGTGTTTGGCGCTGATCGTGGTTGCGTGCTGGCACGCACGTTCGTCAACGATCTGGCGACCAAGTACAAACGCCGCGACGACCAGGATCTTGCGATCAATGGCGTATCGCTGGAAATAAAGTTCGTCGGTCTGCTGGATGCGGTGTCGTCGATCATGTCGGAAGAGGCTGGCGAGATTATCGGCATCCTGCCGTTTCTTGGAACCATCAAGCCGAATTACAAGGACCGGTCGCTGGCCGTGCCCGCAAGCGTTCAGCGATGTGTGCATTTCGCCGCCGCTCACGAGATGCGCATGTACCAGCGCCTCGACAGCCTGGAAAAGACGCGTGCCGAGCAGCGGCTCTATCCGGGAACGAGCAGCGATATCGCGGGCGGCTCGTTGCATGGCTCGCTGGGCTTCAATGCGGAGCTGATGCGCATTCCGCTCAGGGACATGCTGTTCGAAGCGCTCAAGGCCGGGAGTGCACTCCTCGACATGGAAACGCTGGCCAAGCGGCGGCCTGACGTATTCAGCCGCTTCTCGATTGCGACGCCGATCACCTACGAAGGCAAGCAATACAAGATCAAGGCGCTGGTCGACGCATACCGCAAGGTCGTTCCGGATACACAGGGCGTGAACTTTCTGCCGCATGCGGAGGTATTCCTGCGCTGGATCGCCGTGCGATACCAGGATCCGGAATTCCGTCATGCGGTGACGGACCCGGCGACCGAATGGCGCAAGGACGTCGAAAAGGCTGACTACGACCGACGCGACGCAAAGGCGAAGCTCGACTGGGCGATGATGGGCAGCCAGCGGATGGACTCGCCCGAGATCCAGAAGCTGAAGCTCGCGAAGCAGGCGGCGGACAAGCGTTACAACGATCTATGGAGTGACGTCCCGCCGAGCAACTACACGACGGTCTGGCAGCGCCTCGACAAGGAGGCGAAGGAGATGACCGGCAAGTGGGAGAAGATGCGGCCGGAATACGAGGCCCAACAGCAGCGCCGCTTCACGCAGTCGTTCAACAACAAGCTGACCTATACGCCGCTGTTCCTCGCGCCTGCGTTTGCTCGCCACGTCGAGCTGAATGAGGACGAGGTTGCGCTGGTCAAGGCGTGGGAGCAGGGGTATGGGGGGAAAAACCCGCTACCGTCCGAGGTGATGGCGATGTTCGACATGCTCGTCCACGATACGTTGCTGACGAGTTGGCAGGATCACGTGCTTGCGCCGTCGCTGTACTTCAGGACACGGGACAAGGACGTGTTCGGAAAGACGGACTATGCGAAGGAAGACAAGCAGCGCAAGAGCGACGATCTCACCGCCGAACGGGTTGAACAGGCGAGCAAGCAGAGCCAGCAATGGGCGAAAAGTTACAAGGGGACGCCGCCGACACGTTGACGTCATTCAGCGGCGCGCAATCGTGTACCGCTGACACCCCGCCACACCAGGGCGGCTCATCGCGAGCCGCCCCCCGCAAACTTACTGCCCCACCCGGAACTCGATCCTCCGATTCCTCGCCCTTCCATCCGTCGTATCGTTCGGCGCGATCGGCTGATCCGGCCCGACGCCGGTCGTCGTCATCTGCTGCGGCGGGATGCTCTTCGTGATCAGGTAACCCTTCACCGCGTCCGCGCGCGCCTGGCTCAGCGCGATGTTCGACGTCCGGTTCCCCGAATTGTCCGTGTGGCCGATGATGTCGACCGTGCGATTCTGCATCTTCGCGAGCGCGGCCGCCATCTGGTCGAGGATCAGCCTGCCCTGCGGCGTCAGCGTCGCGCTGCCGGTCTCGAACTCGATCGTCCGGTTCGCGAGCGTCTGGTCGAGCACGCCCTGCTCGGACGCCGACACGCGCAGCCCGTTCTTGATCGTGTAGGTCGGGTTCAGCGTGTTCGCCATGTCGCTCGCGAGCTGCTGGCGCTGCGCCTCGTTGTGCACCTCGCCCTTCATCTCGATCTGCGTGCCGTTGATCTTCAACTGCCCCTTGCTGATCTGCTTGAGCTGCGCGCCGAGCAGCTTCTGCACGTTCGCGCTCCAGTTCGGCGGCGTCGCGACGTCGCCGACCTCGATCTGGTCGACGACGTTCGTCGCGCCGTAGGTATCGCGCAGCTTCTGCAGCACGGCGGCCTTGGTCGCCTCGTCGGGCACCTTGCCGCCGACGACGACCTGGCCGGGCGCCGCGTTCGCGGGCGGCGGCGTGATCGTGCCGGCCGTGCCGTGCACCACCGTGCCGGACGCGGTCGCAGGCGCGGCGCCGGGGTTCGTGTTCGACGACGGCAGCGCGGTCGTCGCGACCGAGCCGTTGCCGACCGGCGTGACGGTCGCGCCGGTGTTCTGCGCGAAGGCTGAGCCGCTGGCAACGAGGCCGGCGGCGAAAAGAGCAAGGAGGGTGGGGCGGGCGGGCGAGAGCCGCGGGCGCCGGGCGTGAATCGTGCGATGCATCCCGTCAGCCTCCGATGAACGCTTCGCGGAACGCGTCGATGGCGACGCGCAGCGAGAGTTGCGGTTGGTCGAGGTAGCTGACGAGCTTGCTGATCTGGTGATCGTTTTGCGCATGGGCGTCGATCCACTCGGGATCGTCGATGTCGATGTTGTGGGCGGCGTAGGTCTGCGGATCGACAACGCTCAGCAGCGTCTTCGCCGACGCGCCGTTGAAGCCGATGATCAGGCGTTCGCGTTCGGCGATCGAGCCGATGAAGATCGCGAGCTCGAAGTCGGCCTGCGCGACGAACGGCGCGATCAGTTCGAGCCAGAACGCGGCGACGAGGCTGCGGTAGAACGGATCGACCGGTAGCGGCAGCGTGAGGCCGCGCTCGATGTGCGACGAGCCGCTTTGCATCACCGGCCGCAGCAGCGAGCCGAGCGCGAGCATCGCGCCGCGCAGCCGCACGGGGTGGCCGCTTTCGAGCAGCATCTGCTGCAGGCCGTACAGCGACTGGTGTTCGACGAAATCGTTGAAGGTGCCGTCATGCGACGTGCCCGGGCCGCCGACGTCGATCGGCACCTGCGTGTCGCCGAGCGCCTGCAGCGCGCCGGGCGGCTCTTCCTTGCCGAGCAGCGGCGGGATCTGCGTGGCGACGCGCGACCACAGCCGCGCGAACGCGAGCGGGCTGCGCGCGAGAAACGCGAGCGGCCGGTCGACCTCGAGCGCGGTTGCACCGAGGAACGGGAAGCGGCGCATCGACACGTCGTGGCTCGCGACCATGTGGCCCGCGATCGCGAGCTTGCTGCGCGAGCCGAGGAACGCGAAATGCATCGGCTTCGCATCCTCGTAGACGAGCTTCCAGCGCGGGTCTTCCGCGAGCAGTTCGAGCGCCTGCGCGATCCAGCGATCGAGCGTCTGCAGCAACTGCGGATTGTGCGGGCTCTTCACGAAGTCGCCGCGCGACGGAATCTTGCCGAAGTAGGCGATTTGCGCCTGTACGGTTTGCGTCATTGCGCCCCCTGTGCATTCGTTGCGTTGGCGGCCGCGATGGCCGGCGCTGCGCCCGGCGTGCCCGTGCCGGACTGGGTCGCGTTCTGCGCGGCGCCCGCGCTCGCGTCGGCGACCGACGACGGCAGTTGCAGGCCGCGCAGGCTCTGCTGCTGCGGTTGGTCGCCGCCGCCGCCCGTCGGTTGCGACGTGCTGATGATGCGCATCGTCACCGACACGTTCACGCTGCCCTGTACCCACGTCAGGTCGAAGGTGCCGTCCGGACGGCGCTTGCGCTGCGCCGAGTTGATCAGCTTCTCGAGGCCGTAGCGGCCCGGCTCGTTGACGAGCTGCACCGTGCGGCCGTCGAAGGTCGTCGCGGACAGCGTCGCGCCCGGCGAGCCCTGCGGGTTCGGCCACACGAAGTTGGTCCACTGCGGCGGCGTGTTGCGGTAGCGCAGTTGCTGGCCGTCGATCGCGATCGTGTATTCCGTCGTGCCCGTGCTCGGCTGCGGCAGGATCTGGAACACCGTCTGCGGCTCGGACGCCGCGGCCGCGCCGCCTGCCGCCCCGCCCGCGAGCGGTGCGACCCAGCGCGCGAAGCCGTTCGTGAAGTCCGGCGTGAGCCCGATGCCCATGTCGCCCCACGTGCGGGCGGCGAGCGTGTCGCCGCGGCGCACCGCGAGCGGTCCGAGCGTCGTGCCGACGAACTTCGCGATCGAGCCGTCCGGACCGAACACCTGCGCGATCTCGCCGGCGCCGGCCTCGACCTTCGCGTTGGCCGCGAACGGGTACTTCGTCGCGAGCGAGTTCTGGAACGGCTGGTAGACCTGCGCGTTCCACACCTTGTTGACTTCGGCGCTGGCCGGCTGGATCACGACCGCGAACGCCTGCATCAGCGGCCGCACGAGCAGCGGACGCAGCGACTTGCGTTGCGAATCGGTGAGGCCCGTCAGCATCTGCTCGTCGACGAGCTTCAGCGACTCGGCGAGTTCCGAACCGTTGCCGTCGAGCGTCTGCTGCATCAGCTGGCGCGCGCCGGGGCCCGGGTCGCCCTGGTTCTTGATCACGTTGAAGCGGGTCCGGACCTTCGACAGCGAATCCATGTAGCCCTTGAGCATCGACGTGCCGTCATGCGTCGCGACGATCCGCGCGAGGCCGATGAACTCCTGGCCGACCGGACCCATCGGCACCTCGGCCGGATTGCCGTTGATGTCGATGTTGGCGGCCGCCACCTGGCCGGCCTGCGAGCGCGAGAACAGTTGCTTGACCCAGTTCACGACGCCCGTCTGCGCCTTCTTGATCGTCACGTTCGCGAGCGACGGGTTGTCCCACGACGTCTGGTCGTACGCGGTCTCGAGGATCTTGCGGATCGGCGAATCCTGCGGGTCGCCGAGGCGGTTCATCCCGTCGACGGCCTGGCCGAAGCTGCTGAAGCCCTGCACCGCGATGCCCTGCATGAACTTCTGCCAGTGCTGCGCGTACTCGGTCTTGTACATGCCGACCAGCGTCTTCTGGATCTGCTCGGGGCTGCCCTCGAGCGTCAGGTCGTCCTGCGTCGACGTGTTCAGCACCCAGTCCTTCGCCTGCAGTTCCTTGGTCGCCGCGTCGCGGATCGCCGGCTGCACGTAGTCGAACCACGCTTCGCGCGTGAACGTGCCCGGAATCGCGTAGCTGCCGGCCACCAGCCCCTGGTTGCCGTCGCCGACGATGCGCGCGATGGTCATCGGCGCGAAGCGGGTCGATGCGCGCGCCTTGATTTCCTCGTAGACGCGCTGGCGGGCCGGCATCCCGCGCACCACGCGGCGCAGGTTCTCGCGGGTCTGGTCGACGAGCGCGAGGTTCGCGTCGATCATCGGCCAGTCGTTGTCGTTCACGCGGGCGAGGTAGAACGAGATCATGCGCTCCGCGCTCTTGATCATCTCGTCACGCGGCATGTTGCCGCGATTCGTCTCGAGCCAGCCGCGCCAGAAGCGGGCGAGCTGGTCGGTCAGGTGCGCCTGCTCGACGTGGCGCTTGTCGGACAGCATCAGGTACGTCTTGAGCGCGTTGTACGCGTCCTGCACGTTGGTCGGCGACGCGTCGCTGTAGAGGCCGCCCTGCGGTGCGGCCGGCTGTTGCGGCGCGGCGGCCGGCGCGGTGCCGGACGCGGCCGGTGCGGCACCGGCC
>NZ_JBNCAB010000080.1:0-35437 GCF_049805555.1 Burkholderia sp. DN3021
TACTCGGGTCACCCGGTCGCCGCGGCCGTCGCGGTCGCGAACCTGAAGCTGCTGCGCGACGAAGGGATCGTCGAGCGCGTGAAGAACGACACGGGCCCGTACTTCCAGGCGCTGATGCGCGAAACCTTCGCGCGTCACCCGATCGTCGGCGAAGTGCACGGCCACGGCCTCGTCGCGAGCCTGCAGCTCGCCGAAGCGCCGGCCGAACGCCGCCGCTTTGCGAACGGCGGCGACGTCGGCACGATCTGCCGCGACTTCTGCTTCAACGGCAACCTGATCATGCGTGCGACCGGCGACCGGATGCTGCTGTCGCCGCCGCTCGTGATCTCGCGTCAGGAAATCGATGAACTCGTGTCGAAGGCGAAGAAGGCCGTCGATGCAACCACCCAGCAACTGGGTATTTCGTAACGGCCTTGCCTACAGGCGTGCGGCGGGCGCCGCACGCTGCCATAACCAGGGGAACTCCACCATGCGTGCCTGCTTTCTTCGCCAAGCCTGTTCCGTTGCCGCCCTCGCCGCCGCGGCAGCGTTCACGTCGGTCGCCAGCCCGTCGGCGCATGCCGACGAGCTGAATGTCTACAACTGGTCCGACTACATCGCACCGGACACGATCCCGAACTTCCAGAAGCAGACGGGTATCCACGTCAAGTACGACAACTACGACAGCGACGATACGCTCCAGGCGAAGCTGCTTGCCGGCAGTTCGGGCTACGACATCGTCGTGCCGACGTCGAACTACATGGCCAAGCAGATCCAGGCCGGCGTGTACCAGAAGCTCGACAAGTCGAAGATCCCGAACCTCGCGAACCTCGACCCGCTGCTGATGAAGATGATCTCGGATGCCGATCCGGGCAACCAGTACGGCGTCCCCTGGGCCTACGGCACGGACGGCATCGGCTACAACGTGCAGGCAGTGAAGAAAGCGCTCGGCGACAACGCGCCCGTCGACAGCTGGGCACTGGTGTTCGATCCGGCCAACATGGCGAAGCTGAAGAGCTGCGGCGTGTCGTTCCTCGACCAGGCCGTCGACGTGTTCGCCGCCACGCTGCAGTACATGGGCAAGGATCCGAACAGCAAGAACCCCGGCGACTACCAGGCTGCATTCGAAGTCCTGAAGAAAGTCCGCCCGTACATCACCCAGTTCAACTCGTCCGGCTACATCAACGACCTCGCGAACAACGACGTGTGCGTCGCGCTCGGCTGGTCGGGCGACGTCGGCATCGCACACCGCCGCTCGTCGGAAGCGAAGCGCTCGTACGACATCAAGTTCTCGAACCCGAAGGAAGGCGGCCTGCTGTGGTTCGACGTGATGGTGATCCCGAAGGATGCGCCGCACCCCGAGGCCGCGCTGAAGTGGATCAACTACGTCTCCGACGCGAAGGTCAACGCGGCGATCACCAACACGGTGTTCTACCCGACCGCGAACAAGGCCGCGCACCAGTTCGTCACGCCGGCCGTCGCGCAGGACCCGACCGTCTACCCGCCTGAAGACGTGCTGAAGAAGATG
The DNA here is from genome assembly GCF_049805555.1 of Burkholderia sp. DN3021. NCBI lineage: Bacteria > Pseudomonadati > Pseudomonadota > Betaproteobacteria > Burkholderiales > Burkholderiaceae > Burkholderia > Burkholderia sp. DN3021. Next base: position 1,508 of record NZ_JBNCAB010000080.1, read on the forward strand.
GTGCTGATGAAGCCGATGCCGGCCGACATCCTGCGCCTCGAGAACCGTCTGTGGGCGTAGCTGAAAACCGGCCACTGATCGCCATGCATCACGGCGGCGCAGGCATCGCTCCACGCCTGCTCGCCTGAGATTCGCGGACCTCCGTCCGCCCGCGCGCGCCGCGCGCACTGTTCCATCCGGCACGAGCCGTTGTCCGCGAGTCGCGTTGCGCGCCTCGTGCGGGGACGCTCACGCCTGCAATCCGTGAAGAACGAATGGTGACTCCCATGCAATCGATACCCTCTTCCGCTGCTGTACGACAGACTCAACCGGCCGCCGCGGCCCGTACGCAAAACGACGCGTTCGTGCGCATCGAAAACGTCGTGAAGAAATTCGGCGACAGTACGGCCGTCGACAACGTGAACCTGACGATCGCGAAAAACGAGCTGTTCGCGCTGCTCGGCAGCTCGGGCTGCGGCAAGTCGACGCTGCTGCGCATGCTCGCCGGGCTGGAAACGGCGACCTCCGGCAAGATCTTCGTCGACGGCGAGGATCTCGCGTCGCTGCCGCCGTACCGCCGCCCGGTGAACATGATGTTCCAGTCGTACGCGCTGTTCCCGCACATGACGGTCGAATCGAACGTCGCGTTCGGCCTGAAGCAGGAAGGCACGCCGAAGAACGAAATCAAGGAGCGCGTGGCCGATGCGCTCGCGCTCGTGCAGATGAGCAAGTACGCGAAGCGCAAGCCGCACCAGCTGTCCGGCGGCCAGCAGCAGCGCGTCGCGCTGGCGCGCTCGCTGGTCAAGCGCCCGAAGCTGCTGCTGCTCGACGAGCCGATGTCCGCGCTCGACAAGAAGATCCGCCAGAAGACCCAGCTCGAACTCGTTAACATCATCGAGAAGGTCGACGTGACCTGCGTGATGGTCACGCACGACCAGGAAGAGGCGATGACGATGGCGAGCCGCCTCGCGGTGATGAGCGAAGGCAGGATCGTGCAGATCGGCACGCCGGGCGAGGTGTACGAATTTCCGAACAGCCGCTTCTCGGCCGAGTTCATCGGCTCGACGAACCTGTTCGAAGGGCGCGTCGTCGAGGACGAGCCCGATCACATCTTCGTCGAAAGCGACGACCTCGAGGCGCGCATGTACGTGAGCCACGGCGTGACCGGCCCGCTCGGGATGCCGGTCGGCATCTCGGTGCGCCCGGAGCGTGTGCACGTGTCGCGCGAGAAGCCGGGATCGAAGCACAACTGGGCGCGCGGCGTCGTGACCGACATCGCGTACATGGGCGCGTACTCGCTGTATCACGTGCGCCTGCCGAGCGGCAAGACGGTCGTGTCGAACCTGTCGAGCTCGCATCTGTTGACCGACGCGGCACCGGCCTGGAACGACGACGTGTTCGTGTCGTGGTCGCCGGCCAGCGGCGTCGTGCTGACGCAGTGAGGACGACACGATGAGAACCTCCGCTTCCACTCCGTCCGCGCCGGTGTCGACCGGCGCCGCGAGCACCGGCGCCGGCCGGGCTCGCCCGGGCCGCTTCGCCGCGCTGTCGCGCTTCCTGCCGTCGGGCCGCGGCGTCGCGATCGGCGTGCCGTTCCTGTGGCTCACGGTCTTCTTCGCGCTGCCGTTCGTGCTGGTGCTGAAGATCAGCTTCGCCGACCAGGTGATGGGCATCCCGCCGTACACGTCGCTCGTCGAGTTCAAGGACGGCGTCGTGCACTTCGCGCTGCAGCTGTCGCACTACGCGTTCCTGCTGCAGGACGACCTGTACATCGCGACCTACCTCAGCTCGCTGAAGATGGCCGCCGTGTCGACGGTGCTGTGCCTGCTGATCGGTTATCCGATGGCGTACTACATCGCGCGTGCGGAACCGAACCGGCGCAACGTGCTGATGATGGCCGTGATGCTGCCGTTCTGGACGTCGTTCCTGATCCGCGTGTACGCATGGATCGGCATCCTGAAGGACGACGGCCTGCTGAACCACACGCTGATCGCGCTGGGCATCATCCACACGCCGCTGCGGCTGTACCACAGCGATGCGGGCGTCTACATCGGGATGGTCTATTCGTACCTGCCGTTCATGGTGATGCCGCTGTACGCGCACCTCGTGAAGATGGACCTCACGCTGCTCGAAGCCGCGTACGACCTCGGCGCCAGGCCGTGGGTCGCGTTCACGCGGATCACGCTGCCGCTGTCGAAGAACGGGATCATCGCCGGCAGCCTGCTGGTGTTCATCCCGGCGGTCGGCGAGTACGTGATTCCGGAACTGCTCGGCGGCGCCGACACGCTGATGATCGGCCGCGTGATGTGGGATGAATTCTTCAACAACATGGACTGGCCGATGGCGTCCGCGGTGACGGTCGCGATGGTGATGCTGCTGCTGGTGCCGATGGCGCTGTTCCAGTACTACCAGGTCAAGGAACTGGAGGAAGCGAAATGATCAAGCCGAGCAAACCGCTGTCGACGGGCGTTCTCGCCTTCGGCTTCCTGTTCCTGTACATCCCGATCATCAGCCTGGTCGTGTACTCGTTCAACGAGTCGAAGCTGGTGACGGTGTGGTCGGGCTTCTCGCTGAAGTGGTACGCGTCGCTGTGGCAGGACGACGAGCTGCTGAGCGCCGCGTGGCTGTCGCTGAAGATCGGCCTCTTGACGGCCACCGCGTCGGTCGTGATCGGCACGTGGGCGGGTTTCGTGCTCGCGCGCTTCGGCCGCTTCAGGGGCTTCACGCTGTACACGGGGATGATCAACGCGCCGCTGGTGATTCCGGAAGTGATCCAGGGCATCTCGCTGCTGCTGCTGTTCGTTGCGCTGGAGCAGATGTTCGGCTGGCCGAAGGGCCGCGGGATGGTGACGATCTGGATCGGCCACGTGATGCTGTGCGTGTCGTACGTGGCGATCATCGTGCAGTCGCGCGTGAAGGAGATGAACAAGTCGCTGGAGGAGGCCGCGCTCGATCTGGGTGCGACGCCGCTGAAGGTGTTCTTCGTGGTGACGCTGCCGCTGATCTCGCAGGCGCTGCTGTCGGGCTGGCTGCTGTCGTTCACGCTGTCGATCGACGACCTGGTGCTGTCGGCGTTCCTGTCGGGGCCGGGTTCGACGACGCTGCCGCTGGTGGTGTTCTCGCGCGTGCGGCTCGGGCTGAACCCGGAGATGAACGCGCTGGCGACGCTGTTCATCACGGCCGTGACGATCGGCGTGATCGTCGTGAACCGGATGATGATCGCGCGCGAGCGGCGCCGCGTGGCCGACATGAAGGCGGCGTTCGCGGTGGCGTGAGCCTCCCCTTTCCCTTTCCTCGATAACAAGACCCGCGCGCCGCCCCATTCGGCGCGCGAACCGATCGCACTTTGACTGGCGCACGACAAGGAGAATCCGCAATGAAGAAGAAACTGATCTGCCTGCTGGTGGCCGGCGCGTTGCCGGGCATCGCGCTGGCCGGCTCGACATCCGCCGAGATCAAGGCGCTGCAGGCGCAGGTCGCGGCGCTGCAGAAACAGATGAAGGCGATGCAGGCGCAGCTCGCCGCGAAGCCGGGCGGCGCCGTGGTCGCGCAGGCCGGTGCGGCCGTCGCCGGCAAGTCCGTCGCGGTGGCCGTCGATCCGGGCTCACCGGACTACGGCCGCGCACAGGCCACGCTGACCAACGACGAGGTCAGCGACATGAAGCAGCAGATCGCGAACCAGCAGCTGAAGGTCGACTCGCTGACCGACGCGGCCAACACGGGCCCGCTCGCCGGCCTGTCGGTGACGGGCTACATCGATCCGACCTACATCTACAACCGCGCGGCCGGCACGTCGTCGTTCCTGTTCGCGAACCACGAGAACGCATACAACTACTTCAACAGCACGTTCGGCGATCTCTACCTCGACATCAAGAAGACCTTCGGCGTCGGCCCGATGGCGCCGTCGGCCGAGATCACGCTGATGCCGAACCGCGGCAACGGCATCACGCTGCTGCAGAACTCGCGCGGCTCGATCACCGACAACCTGCTGAACACGGCGGTCATCAACGTGCCGATCACCGCCACGACGACGCTGGTCGCCGGCCTGATCCCGAGCTTCGGCGGCTACGAGGTGCAGCAGTCGAACCAGATGCTCACGCTCACGCACAACCTGCTGTACGATTTCTCGGATCCGGGCAGCTACGTCGGTGTCGGCGCGAACTACACGAAGGGCAACTGGGCGTGGAAGTTCTTCCTCGGCAACGAGCAGTACCGCACGTACGGTTCGGTCACGCAGACGGGCACCAATGCGCTCGGCGATCCGATCAGCACCAGCAACAAGGTGCCGACCTTCACCGCGCGCGCGGACTACACGTGGTCGAGCGCGCTCGATATCGGCGGGTCTTTCAACATCGGGCGGCAGACGCTCGCGAGCGCGATCGACGACCAGGGCGTCGTCCACTACGGCCCGGGCGGTGCGGCGCCGAGCGCATACGGTTCGTTCTTCTTCGGCGAACTCGACGCGACCTACACGCTTGCCGATATTCAGTACAACGCCGAAGTCGACTACGGCAGGCAGCAGCATGCGGCGTTCAATGGCGGGCTCGCGCAATGGTACGGCCTGTCGCTGCTCGCGCACCGCAAGTTCAACGCGCCGGTGGTCGGCCGCATGGGCGTGACACTGCGCTACGACCTGCTCGCCAATACGAAGAACGGCGGCGGCGGCGGCGGCATCGCGCTGAACGGCAACGGGATGGATCCGAACAACGGCTTCGGCGTCGACGCGGACTGCCTCGCGATGTCGAAGGCCGGCGGCGGCCTGGGCTTCGAGTGCAAGGGCGCCGTGCGCCAGGACGTCGCGCTCGACCTGCTGTTCTATCCGACCCAGCAGATCACCGTGAAGGTCGAATACCGGCACGACTGGGCGAACAACAAGGTGTTCCTGCGCAACGACGGTTCGTACGGCAAGTCCAACGACCTGCTCGCGACGCAGTTCATCTATTCGTTCTGACGCAGCACACGCGGGACGCCGTGCCGCGTGCACGGCGTCCCGCGCCGTTTTTGCCGGCCGGATCGCGGTGCGTCGCGCACCGAATGCCAGCCGTAAAGAGGGAGCCGATTTGATGACACAGTCTTTCACCCGCCGCGCCGATGCGCTCGCGCGCGACTCGTACTACGAAGCGACGGCCACGCGGCCCGCGGTCGACGATCCTGCGCTCGACGATGGAATCGACGTCGACGTCTGCGTGATCGGCGCCGGCTTCGCGGGCCTGTCGACGGCGCTCGACTGCCGCGCGCGCGGGCTGTCGGTCGCCGTGATCGATGCGCACCGGCCCGGCTGGGGCGCATCGGGCCGCAACGGCGGCCAGGCGATCACCGGCTTCGCGAAGGACGACGAGATCGAGCGGCAGCTCGGCGCCGACGGCGCGCGCGCCGCGTGGTCGCTGTCGCTGGACGGCGTCGCGCTGATCGCCGAGCGGATCGCGCGCTACGGAATCGACTGCGACTTCACACGCGGCTACCTGACGGTCGCGACGAAGCCGCGCCGCATCGACGACCTGCGCGCATGGATGGATGCCGCGACGTCGCGCTGGGGCCATCCGTCGCTCGCGTGGCTCGACACCGGCGCGATCCGTGCGCGCATCGCGTCGACGCGCTACCTGGCCGGCGTGCACGATCCGCTGTCGGGCCACCTGCATCCGCTCAAGTATTGCCTGGGCCTCGCCGATGCCGCACGCCGCGAAGGCGTCGCGCTGTATGCGCACACGCCCGCACTCGACATCGTGCGCGGCGTGCGGCCCGTCGTACGCACGCCGTCTGGCGAGATGCGCTGCCGCTACGTCGTATCGTGCTGCAACGCGGGCCCCGGCGGCGTGCTGCCGGCCGCGACCGCCGCGCGCATCGCGCCGATCGCGTCGTACATCATCGCGACCGAGCCGCTCGGCCAGGCACGCGCCGACGCACTGATCGCGCGGCGCGAAGCCGTGTGCGACAACAACTTTTTCCTCGACTATTTCCGGCTGTCGGCCGACCACCGGATGCTGTTCGGCGGCCGCGCGAATTCGGCCGGCGCGTCGCCCGCGACGCTCGCCGAAACGATCCGGCAACGGATGGCCGGCGTGTTTCCGCAACTCGCCGACGTGCGCGTCGACCACGCGTGGGGCGGCTTCGTCGACGTCACGCGCAACCGCGCGCCGGATTTCGGCGCGCTCGATCCGAACTTCTTCTACGTGCAGGGTTTCAGCGGGCACGGCGTCGCGCTCACCGGCATCGCCGGACGCGCGGTCGCCGGCGCGATCGCGGGCGACACGCGCGCGTTCGACCTGTTCGCGCGCATGCGCCACCGGCGCTTCCCCGGCGGCGACGCATGGCGGCAACCCGCGCTCGAACTCGGAATGCTGTACCACCGCGTGCGCGAGCTATTCTGACTTTCTCCGTTCTCCTGACCATGCAGACATTCGCCAACCAGCCGCACGTCGCGTCCTACTACGCGGCGACCGCCAACGATACGACCCGCCACGCGCTGCTCGGCGGCACGACCGACGCCGACGTGTGCGTGATCGGCGCGGGCCTCACGGGCCTGTCCGCCGCGCTCAACCTCGCCGAGCGCGGCCACTCGGTAACCGTGCTCGAAGCGTCGCGGGTCGGATGGGCGGCGAGCGGCCGCAACGGCGGCCAGTTGATCGGCGGCTTTGCGTGCGACATCGACACGTTCGGGCAATTCATGCCGGAAGGCGACGTGAAGCGCATCTGGGACATGGGGCTCGAAACGCTGTCGCTCGTGAAGTCGCGCATCGCGCGGCACGACATCGACTGCGCGCTGGTGCCCGGCTACCTGACCGCCGCGAACACCGCGCGCGACGCCGATGCGCTGAAGCGCTGGCGCGACGAAGCCGCGAAGCGCTTCGGCTACGACCGCTTCCACTTCGTCGAAGCCGACGAACTCGGCGACTACGTGCAGTCCGCCCGCTATTGCGGCGGCCTGTACGACCCGGACAGCGGCCACCTGCATCCGCTCAACTACACGCTCGGCCTCGCCCGTGCGGCGACCGGCGCGGGCGTGCGGATCCACGAGGACAGTTGCGTGACGCGCGTGCGCGACGTCGCGGGCGGCCACGTCGTCGAGACGAGCGGCGGCAACGTTCGCGCGCGTTTCGTCGTGCTCGCATGCAATACCTACGTCGGCACGCTCGCGCCCGCGCTGGCGAAGAAGATCATGCCGGTCGGCACCTACGTGATCGCGACGGAACCGCTCGGCGAAGCGCGCGCCGCCGCGCTGATGCCCGCGCGCGCGGCGATCTGCGACAGCCGCTTCGTGCTCGACTATTTCCGGCCGGCGCCCGACACGCGGCTCGTGTGGGGCGGCAAGGTCAGCTACTCGACGCGAGAGCCGCGCGATCTCGCGGCCGCGATGCGCGCGGACATGCTGAAGACGTTCCCGCAGCTCGCGGACGTGAAGGTCGACTACGCATGGGGCGGCTTCGTCGACATCACGATGAACCGCGCACCGCACTTCGGCCGCGTCGCGCCGACGATGTACTTCGCGCAGGGATTTTCGGGGCACGGCGTGAACACGACCGCGCTCGCGGGCAAGCTGATCGCCGAGGCGATCGACGGACAGGCGAGCCGCTTCGACCTGTTCGGCAAGATCCGGCATCGCGACTTCCCCGGCGGCGCGGCACTGCGCACGCCGGCGCTGGTGCTCGCGATGAGCTGGTACCGGTTGCTCGACGCGTTCGGCGTGCATTGAGCCGCTGCGCGGCGCCGGCCGCTTTCCGCATTTTTCCGGCCGGATCGACGCAAAACGGCCGCGCACCTGACGTGCGCGGCCGCTCCGTTTCGATGCCCCTATGCAGCGGGGCAGCCTGAGTCGGTCAGTCCGTGCCGTACTTCGGCGAATGCGGCCCATACAGCAACCCGCTCGGCGGCCCGGCCGACAACAGCCGGCCGCTCGTGAACGCGGCGACGTCGTGACTCTGATCCATCAACGTGTTCGCGATCTGCTTGACCGCGGCCACCACGAGCATGCCGATCAGGCCGCCACCGCCGTTGTTGCCGCCCTCGTCGCTGCTCGCGCTCGCCCGGCCCTGCCACAGCACGTCGCCCGTGCGCAGGTCGACGAGCTTCGCCGATGCGGACACGACCGTCGCGCTCGCGAGAATCCGGTATACGGTGCCGTACTGCGAAACCTTCGAATACAGCGCGGCATCCGCGCCGAAGATTTCGCGCAGTTTCGCGGGCGACGTTCCCTGGATCTCGGCCGCGTTGGTCAGGCCGTTCTGCTTGAACGTCTCGTCCATCACCGCGACCGGCACCACGTAATAGCCGGACTCGGCGAGCGGCAGCGTCATTTGCGACAGCACCCCGTAGGTGGCCGCGACGTCCGAGGTCTCGTTGATCGGCGGCAGCACGAGGATCGAGCGCGGCTGGCTCTTCTTGAACGCCGTGTAATCGGGTCGTTTCACCGGGTGCGCGCACGCGCTCAGCAGCGCGACGATCGACAGCACGGACATCAGCTTGAATGAGAGAGTCTTGAACATGGCGGGCGCGTCACTGTTTGGCGGTGTTCGTATCGGCGTTCTTCTGCCCGGCGATCGTCTGGTCGGCACCCTTCTGCCCGGCAGCCTTCTGATCCGCGGGCTTCGCTGCGCCGGTCTTCTTCTTCAGCAGGAAATCCATGTAGGTCGACGATTCCGGGAACAGCTGCTTCTCTGCCTGCAGTTCCTGCTCGGCCTGCTGCTCGTTGCCGACGCTCGCGTACAGCATCCCGAGATGCGCATGGAAGCCCGGCGGCGGCATATGGCCCTTCCCGCGGATGTCCTGCAACGCCTTTTCGAGCGCGTCGATCTGCTCCTGCGGCGACTTCTGCCCCTTGAAGTATTCGTACACCTGCGGCTGATAGCCCGTCCACTGATAGAGCGGCGGCGTGGAGCTCGCGCAGCCGGCGAGCAGCAATGCGGCGGCCGTCGCCGGCAGCCAGTTACCCCGTTTCATGGTCTTTTCTCTTTGATGTCGTGGTGAATCGATCGCATGCGGCGCCGGCCCCGGCGCCTGCAGCGCTTACTGCGCGGTCTTCAGCGCACCGGCGTCGACCTGTTCGGCGAGATGGTTCACGGCCTCCTGGATCGCCAGGTCGAGCACCTTGCCGTTGAGCGTCGAATCGTAGCCGGCCGTGCCGCCGAAGCCGATCACTTCGCGGTTCGACAGGCTGAACTCGCCCGCGCCCTGGCTCGATGCGACGACTTCCGACGTCGTGTCGACGATGTTCAGGTTGACCTTCGCGTACGCGACCTGCGTCTTGCCGCGGCCGAGGATGCCGAACAACTGGTGATCGCCGACGTCCTTGCGGCCGAATTCGGTCACATCGCCCGTCACCACGTAGTTGGCGCCCTTCACCGCCTGTGCCTTCTTCATGAAGCCGGCTTCCTGCTTGATCTCGTCGAGGTTCTCGCGATCGAGCACGTTGAAGCGCCGGCTCTGCTGCAGGCGCGTGACGAGGATCGTCTTCGCCTGTCCGCCGAGGCGGTCGATGCCGTCGGAGAAGATGCCGCGCATGTAGCTCGAGCGGTTGTCGAACTTGCCGACCGCGATCGCAACGGGCTTGCCCGCGTAAGGCTTCTGCGCGCTGCTCACGGCCGGCACGTCGAGCGTGCGCGACGATTCGGTCGCGCAGCCGGACAGCGCTGCGACGACCGCTGCCGCCACGAGTACGGTGCGTCGTGTCTGGATTTTCACTGCCGGTCTCCTTGCGTGGAAAGAATGCCCGGAACGGGCGTGTCGGCACGGACGTGCGCGCATCGACGCGGCGCACGCGCGGCCTGATTCATCGCCGGACGGGCGACTACGATATTCGAAGGAAAGATGCGCGCAACAGGCGTGTCGCGGCGAAAAGCGGAAAGGCGGCAGAACACGCGACATGCACGTGCGCGCCCGTTACCCCGTTATTGCGGATGCTGCGCTGTTGATCGCGCATGATACGGCCCCCCGTATGATTTTGCGCGATGATACCAAACGTATTTATCGAGACGGAACGTGTTTTAGATAATTGACGAATTTCGTGTGGCGGCAGCACGGCGGCGGCGATCGCCCGGAATCGACGCTGGACGAACCCGGTCGCCGCGCTCCCTGTCCACTGCTCATTGGCCGATGCCATCGCGAGCGCGATGATCGGCGATTGGCGCACACCGATAAATGCCGAATAAGACACGATTCAACATCCCGGAATGTGGAAAGCAATCGGGGCAGGAAATCGAATGCGCCCGATTGTTATGCCGCCGGCGCGTCTGTGCGTCACCCCGCGCCGCTAGTCGGCCACCTTCTGCCGCATCGTCACGAACTCCTCGGCCGCGGTCGGATGGATGCCGATCGTGTCGTCGAACTGCGCCTTCGTCGCGCCCGCGCGAATCGCGATCGCGATCCCCTGGATGATCTCGCCCGCATCGCGGCCGACCATGTGCGCGCCGATCACGCGCTGGCTGTCGCGCGCGACGACGAGCTTCATCAGCGTGCGCTCGTCGCGGCCCGACAGCGTGTGGCGCAGCGCCTTGAACGACGTGCGGTAGATGTCGACGTCGCCATACGCGCGACGCGCATCGGCCTCGGTCAGCCCGACCGTCGCGACCTCGGGCTGGCTGAACACGGCCGACGGCACCCATTCGTGATCGGCCGCGACGCGCGACCCGCCGAACAGCGTGCGTGCGAGCAGCCCGCCGTCGCGCGTCGCCACCGGCGTGAGCTGCGGCCGCGACGTGACGTCGCCGATCGCGTGGATGGACGCGACCGACGTCGCCGAATACGCATCGACCGCAATCGCGCCGCGTGCGTCGAGCATCACGCCCGCCTGCTCGAGCCCGAGCCCGTCGACATTCGGCACGCGGCCGGTCGCATAAAGCACCGCGTCGTACGGCCCGTGCTGCGCATCGCCGACGCGCACGCTCAGCGTGCCGTCGTCCGCGCGGGAAATCGATTCGACCACCGTGCGCGCGTGGATCGCGACGCCCTGCTTCGTCATCTCGTCGGTCAGGAATCGACGCACGTCGTCGTCGATGCCGCGCAGAATCTTCTCGCCGCGATAGAAGAGGTCGACGCGACTGCCGAAGCCGTTGAAGATGCCCGCGAACTCGACCGCGATATAACCGCCGCCGACTACCGCGATGCGCTTGGGACACGTCGCGAGCGACAGCGCCTCGCGCGACGTGATCGCATGCTCGATGCCGGGCCGATGCGGCAGCGACGGACGCGAGCCGGTCGCGATCGCGATGTGGCGCGCACGGATCGTGCGTTCGCCGATCGCGACGGTATGCGCATCGACGAGCGTCGCGCGCCCCGCGTGCATCTCGACGCCCGATTGCCGCAGCAAATTGATGTAGATGTCGCTCAGCCGATTGATCTCGCGATCCTTCGCGGCGATCAGCGCGGGCCAGTCGAGCGTGCCGGCGCCGAAGGTCCAGCCGAAGCCCTGCGCGTCCTCGACTTCGTGCGGGTAGTGCGATGCGTAGACGAGCAGCTTCTTCGGAATGCAGCCGCGCAGCACGCAGGTGCCGCCGATCTGCTCTTGTTCCGCTATGCCGACGCGCGCGCCGTATGACGCCGACATCCGCGCGAGCCTCACGCCGCCCGAGCCGGCCCCGATGACGAACAGGTCGTAGTCGAAATCCATCGCATTGCCTCATCGCAGTTCGGATGACGGCACGATAGCAAGATTCCGGAATTCTTGCGGCGCACGGCACGACCCGGCGCGCGCCCGATAAAAAACGGCGAGAAGCGTCGCCTCTCGCCGGTCAAACCAGCTGCCGGGTGTGCCATGCGTCACCGATCGACCACATGCCCGACCTGCCGGCCGCGCGGCACCGGTCCGCCCGGGCGCGCGAGGCGCGCGCCCGCGGCCGAACCGGCCGCCATGCTCATGCCTGCGACGTGTCGCTGCCGTCCGTCGCCTGCGTATCGTCCGCCGCCTGTTCGGGCTTCTCTTCCTTCTTCTCGAGCATGCCCTCGATCGCTTCGGCGCCCTTGAAGCCGGCGACGGCCGCTGCCGCCTTGGTCAGCAGGCCCGCATCCGGATCCAGCTTTTCCGCGGCTTCGACTGCCGCCACTGCACCGGCGATTTCGCCCACGGTGTCCAGGATACCCATCGTCATCCCCTTTCAAGAAATCGTGAGGCCGATCGTCCCACGAAAAAAACCGGCAGACCGTGTCTGTCATCACCGGATACACAAGTTACGCACCAGGCCGGCCACGCTCGACGAGCGCCACCGGAACGACGCACGCGCGTGCACGGCGGCACGCAGCGGACGATGCACGCAGCGTAGCGGAAAGCGTTCGCGCGTACTGTAAAAGTATGTTCTGGAATGCCGACGGATCGCTTACGGCGCGGGGAATCCGTGATGAAGCGATTGCCGAATAGTCGTGTGCGCGTATGAACGCCGCATGACGAAAAAAAAGAGGCGCCTTGCGGAGCCTCTTCGATGCGTGCCGGACGAATGCCGGCGCGTGCGTTCCGACGTTCGTCAGAAGATATTGCGCAGGCCGATCGCGATGCCCGTCTGGTTGCTGCGGCCCGGCAGCTCGACATTCGCCGCGCCGTTCGTCTTGTTGAAGTCGACGGTGCCGTAGATTTCGGTGCGCTTGCTCAGCGCGTACTCGGCGATGCCGACGATCGCGTAGCGGTTGCCGCTCGCGAGCGTACCGTTCGCGGTCATCGCATTGCGCATGTGGTCGTAGTAGAACGCGCCCGTCAACGTCAGCGGCGTGCTGACCTGCCAGCTCACGCCCGCGAACGGACCGTCGTCGATCCGGCCCGTGCCCTTCGCGACCGGAATCGTCTGCTGCGCGAGCAGGCTGTCGACGAAGCCGGTGTCGTCCTTCGAGCGCAGGTAGCCCGCGTAGACCTTCGCCTTGCTGAACGCGTACACGACGTTCGCGTGGTAGATGGTCTGCTTGCGCGCCGAGTTGTCGCTGTTCTGCTGCGCGCCGGCCGCGATGCTGAGCGGGCCCATCACGTACGACAGCGACACGCCCCACGCATTGCCCTTGCCGAGCGAACCCGGAATCTGGCCCGAGAAGCCGCCGGCGCCGGTCGATTCGTAGTTGGTGCCCGTCGAGTACATCGCCTTCGCGGTCAGGCCCGCGAACTTGCCCGTGTACTTGATCTGGTTGTCCGCATACAGCCCGCCGCCAAGTGCGACCGGCAGCCATGCATTTTCGAGGTAGTTGCCGACCGTCAGCGGATCGTAGGTATCCGACAGCAGATCGAACAGCGGCGTCTTCTGGCGGCCGAGGGTCACCGTGCCGTACGGGCTCTGCAGGCCGACGTATGCCGCACGGTTGAACAGGCGGCCGCTGTCGGCGAATGCGCCGTTCTGCAGGTTCACGCCGCTTTCGAGGTTGAACACGGCCTTCAGGCCGCTGCCGAGGTCTTCCGTGCCGTAGATGCCGAAGCGGCTGTTGGTGATCGCGCCATTGGACATCGACAGCAGTCCGTCATTCTTGGCGTTCGCGTTGGTCAGATACCGGACGCTGACGTCGGCGACGCCCCAGAGCGTGACCGAGCTTTGTGCAGCCGCGTACTGGCTGGCGAATGCGAGCGCGGCGCCCCCTGCGATGGCTGCGAGTCGGGTGGTCTGCTTCATGAGCTTTCCTTTTTGTGGGTGTCTCCGTTCATTGCCGGCCGCGTGCGCAGCCGGGTGGCGATCGCACACGCTCTTGGCATGTGCGATGTGGCTTGAATCATAAGACGAGTGCAATCGCTGAAAGAAATTGAAACGCGCGGTAATCGCGCGACTGTCGCCCGGGAACAACGTTTCCCGCGCCGGGCCGTGCCGGGCTTGCGTCGCGCGCCGGCGGGACGGTTCGCGACGGCATCGGCGGGTGTGCACGGCACTGTAAGGGTCGGCGATGGTGCGACGCGGTAAATGGCGTATCGCGGCGGGCGGGTTGGCGCGGTCGATGCAACCGGAACATGTCGCGAAGGCCGGCAGCGGGCGCGACCGGTGCAACCGGCCCACGTTCGGGTGCGCCGGCGGATCGTGATTCGGTAGTGACTCGGTGAATTGATTAAGCGGTGACGCGGTCAATCCGGAACGCGGCGCCAACGGCTGCCGCGTAAAACACACATCAGGCCGCTTGCGCCGCCCCGTCGTCGTCGCTACTGCCGCCGCCGCTCCCCGCGCGACGCCACGCGCGCCGCACGATCTCCGCGAACGCGCCCGCAAGCAGCAGCACGGCGCCCCACAGCGCGACGTCCGGCGCGAGCCGCGTCACGAGGCCGCCGACCACCGCGCCGGCCAGGAAGCAGAAGCTGATCGTCGCGAGCAGCGCCGAGTCGTGCAGCGCACCCGCGTCGTAGCGCGGGATCAACCCGACGAACAGCTTCTGCGCGGCACGCCGCAGGTTGCCGGTCGTCATCACCGACGTGTACGACAGTTCCTCGAGATGGGTGAACGACAGCGTCTGCAGCGTCGCGACGAACGAGATGCCCGGAATCAGCCACGCGCTCGACGCGCCGACGAGGCCGCTCGCGGCGACGCCGAGAAACGCGATCTCGACGATCAGGCTCGCGAACGCGGTATGCCGCATCCAGCCGCGCTGCGCGGCGAGACCGAGCAGGTGCGCGACGAACACCGCGATCACGAAGCCGACGAGCGGCGGCACGTGATGCAGCGCGGCGGCCCATTCGCCGGCCGACAGGTTGATGCCGAGCAGCGCGACGTTACCGGTCATCGTGTTCGCGAACACGTGGCCGTGGCCGACGTACGTGTACGCGTCGAGGTAGCCGCCGGACAGCGTCAGCAACGCGGCGACGGTGAGATTGCGGCTGGCGCCGTCGAGATCCATCGATCCTCCCGTGAAAATTCGCGCCAGTATGCGGCACGGGAGATGGCTTGTCCTTCGCTCACTGCCCGATGCCCGTGAGCCCGATCAGCGCGCCGCCCGCGAGCAGCCACAGCGGATGGATGCGCGTGCGCCACGCGAGCAGCGCGCAGGCGGCCGTGATGCCCCACTGGATCGCCGTGCGGTTCGACGCGTCGGAGATCAGCACCGCGCTCGCCGCGACGAGCCCGGCCGTGACGGGCATCATCCCCTGCTGCACGTAGCGGCGCCACGGCCGGTCGCGAAAGCGCTCCCATGCATGCAGCGCAAGCACGGTGACGATCGACGACGGCCCGAACTTCGCGAGCGACGCGACGAGCAGCCCGGCCCAGCCGGCCACGTGCCAGCCGACCAGCGACACGATCATCATGTTCGGCCCGGGCGCCGCCTGGGCCAGCGCGAACAGCGCGGTGAACTCGTGCGCGCTCATCCAGTGATGCACGTCGACGACCTGCCGCTGCATCTCCGGCAGGATCGTATTGCCGCCGCCGAACGCGAGCAGCGACAACTGGCTGAAGATCGTCGCGATCGCGACCAGCGTGTCGTTCATGGCCGGCCTCCGGGCTGCGTATCTCGCACCACAACCTGCGCCGGCTGCGGCGTGCCCGCGTCGCGACGCCGCGACGCGATCCAGACGCTGACAGGTGTCAACACGAGCATCGTGGTCAGCAGCGGAATGCGCAGCACCGCGATCGCGGCGAACGCGAGCGCCGCGATGCCAGCCGCCGCGCGCGCGTGCCGCAGCGGCTTCGCGACCTTCACGGCCATCGCGACGAGCAGCCCGGCGGCCGCGGCGGCGAGCCCCGCGAACAGGTGCTGCACGTGCAGATCGTTCTGCGTCTTCGCGTACAGCACGCCGAGCGCGACGACGACGAGCGTCGGGCCCGCGATCAGCCCGAGAATGCCCGCGAACGCGCCGGCGATGCCGCGAAAGCGCATGCCGACGGCAACCGACAGGTTGATCACGTTGCCGCCCGGCAGGAACTGGCACAGGCCGAGCAGATCGGTGAATTCGTCGGCGGACAGCCACTTGCGCTCGTCGACGATCGTGCGCCGCGCGAACGGCAGCGCGCCGCCGAACGACATGAGGCCGAGCGACAGGAAGCCGGTGAACAGCTCGGCGAGACCGACGCTGCGAGGTGGCGCGGCAGGCTGCGGGGAAACGGATTGCATGGGGATCCTCATCAAACGGTCAGCCGAGGTTACCGCCGTTCAGGATCCCGGCAAAACGATTTTATCGGCGCACCCTTGTGATCTAGAATCACAAGCATGGCACGCGATCTCCCGCCCTTTTCCGCGCTTCGGGCCTTTGAAGCAGCGGCACGACATGAAAGCTTCAGCGCCGCCGGCGACGAGCTGCATGTGACTCACGGTGCCATCAGCCGGCAGATCGCCGCGTTCGAGGCGTGGCTCGGCAAGCCGGTGTTCCACCGCTACGGCAAGCGCGTGAAGCTGACCGACGAAGGCCGCCGTTACCTGGACACCGTGCGTGCGGCGTTCGACAGCATCGCGCACGCGACCGAGCAGTTGCGCAACACGGGTGCTGCGCGCGTGCTGCGCATCAATGCGCTGCCGACCTTCGCGATGAAATGGCTGCTGCCGCGCCTGTCGCGATTCCAGCGCGACGTGCCGAACGTCGAACTGAAACTGTCGACGTCGAACGCGCCGCTCGACGCGCTCGACGGCTTCGATGTCGCGATCCGCCGCGGCCCCGGCCACTGGCCGAACTGCACGAGCGGCCACTTCCTCGACGAAAGCGTGATTCCGGTCTGCAGCCCGGCGCTGCTCAAGCGCGCGCCGATCGCGCGCGCGGACGATCTCGCACGGCACGTGCTGCTGCATTCGGATACGCGGCCGGAAGGCTGGCGCGACTGGTTCGCGGCAGCCGGCGTCGTGATGAAGGGGCGCAAGCGGCAGTCGTTCGACCACTTCTACCTGGCGCTGCAGGCTGCCGTCGACGGGCTCGGCGTCGCGCTCGGCCCGCTGCCGCTGATCGACGACGAGCTCGCGAGCGGCCGGCTCGTGATGCCGCTGTCCGGGCCGCGCATCGCGACGCGCAGCTACTGGTGGATCGCGCCGCGCGCGCCGGCCGACGATCCGCTCGTCGCGCAGTTCTGCGCGTGGCTGGAAGCGCAGTCGAATGCGAACGCATGACGCGCCGCGCACCCGGCGCCTGATCGAAACGGCAGCGATGCGCCACCGCCCCGCCCCGCACGCGTTGCAAGGCTGAAACCGTTCCGCATGCGGCGCGTCCGTTTCTCCTGCGGAATCGCCGTCGCGCCGCACCTGCGATCCCCCTTCGGTCCGGCCGTTCCGCACCAGGCCCGGCGCGCCGCCGACCGGCTCTGCCGCCGCAGGTTTCACGCCTGAAACATTACCGCCTCCGACACGTTGCACGGCTGCAGGCAGCGACCGCTCGGCCCCTGTCCGCGCGGCAATCCGCGCGCTGGCCCGCTGCTTGCTCATGCAACCGTGCAGACAAAAACGACTGCACGGCCAAGCGGCTCGATGCAGGCGACAAACATTCATCAAGCAGGTCGGGGAAATCATGTCGAAAATCATTTCGGCCGTCACACGGCTGCTGTCTCGCCTCACTGTTCCTATCACTGCTCCTGTGACGCATCGGCTGATGCCGGCGGCGCGACTTCGCACCGTCGACATCCGATGCGCCGACACGGTCCGCACCGTCACCCGACGTCACGACGCCTCGATTCGATAGGCGCCCCCCGGGAAGCCCCTGCCGGGCGCATACGCGCCGCGACGACGTCCCGCGCCGTTCGCGCGGGCATTGCCGCCGGCCGCCGCCCCGCGCGCAGACAAGCGCGCGGGCGGCGACGGCTGCGGGATGTCGTACGCCCCGCAGCGCCGAAGCCAGGCCTCCCGAGCCCCAGGCGCCGCGCCGGTCCGGCCGGCGCATACCGACACGAAGAAGGTGCCCACCCAGCAAACGACCCGATTCCGATGCAACCAGAAAACCCATCGCGCATCCGGACGATCGAGACCCCGTCCCGAACGACCCTCTCGTCGCACCGGCCGCCATTCCAGCTTTCAAGGGGGAAACCCATCATGACGCAATCCTTACTGACCAAGGCGGCATTTGCCGCATCGCTCGCCTGCGTGGCCGTCGCGGCGTCGGCCGGCCAAACCAGCTCGACCTTCGGCGTGTCCGCCACCGTCAACGCAACCTGCCTGATCGACTCGGCAAGCGCGCTGACCTTCCCCGCCTATACGCCGGGCACCAACGATCAGACCGCGCAGTCGGCGATCACGGTGCGCTGCACGAACGGCACGAATTTCAACATCGGCCTGGATGCGGGCACCACGTCCGGCGCGACGGTGGCCAACCGCATCATGACGAGCGGCTCGAATCAGCTCAACTACACGCTGTACCAGGATTCGAGCCGCACGGTCGTCTGGGGCAACACGCCGCCGACCGACACCGTCAACGGCACGGGCGCAGGCATGGCGATGGCCCAGGCGATCACCAAGACCGTCTACGGCAAGGTGCCCGATCAGCCCAATGCGGCGCCGGGCAACTACGCCGATACGGTGACGGTCACCGTGACGTTTTAGTGCCGCGCGGGGGCCCGCCGCATCCCGCATGCACGGGCCCTCCCCACCGGCAGCCGCCGCGCGTGGCGAAGCGAATCTCTTGGAGGTGGATCTGTCACGAAACAGAACGTGCGCAAACTCGCGACCTGGATCGCGGCCGTGACGCTCGCCGCCGCATGCGTCGACAGCCAGGCAACATCTTTGCAAGGGAGTCACACCATGAGACATCGCAAGCATGCCGGGCGGCATGACCGGCCGACGCACCTGCGCGCCGCCGCCGCGGCGCTCGCGGCCGGCGCGGGCATGCTGGCCGCGCTGCCCGCGCTCGCGGCGACGACCTGCACGATGAATGCGCCGTCGTCGATGGTATTCCGCACGTACGACACGCTCAACGCCGCCACCTCCGCGGTCACGATCTCGGTCAACTGCAGCGGCAACGGCAACGCCACGCCCACGGTGACGGCGAGCCCGGGCGGCGGCACCTTCGCGAATCGCCTGATGACGAGGACCGGCGGCACGCAAACGCTGGGCTACAACCTGTATCTCGACAGCGCGCACACGTCGATCTGGGGTGACGGCACGAGCGGCACGTCGGTGATTTCGTGGGGCAAGATCACGGGCGCCGGCGCCTTCAACGCAAACGTCGTGCCGGGCGGATACGCGGTCACGAACATCACGATCCTGTTCAACTACTAGGCGCGACGGCGGCGCAGGCATGCGCGTACCGCCGTCGATCGCCATCACCAACTCGGACAACGGGGGCAGACCATGAATCGAACCGAGACAGCGAGCGCCGCCGCATCGCGGTGCGGCCCATGCGGACCGACCCGCGCGGCGCCTCTCGCCCCGCCGCGGGCCGCCCGCCACGCGCGGCGGCTGTTTGCCGCAATGGCCGCGCTATCGATCGCGCTGCTCGGCGCCGCGCCGGGCCAGACCGATGCGAAGCAGGCCAACCGGTCGCTGCAGGTCGGCGCGACGGTCCAGGCGTATGCGCGGATCAAGGAGACCGGTCCGACCCAGCTCGTGATCGCGAACAAGGACACGACCATCGGCAACCTGAGCGTGCCGAACGCCAACAACCCCGCCGGGACGACGCTCGCGGTCCAGACCAACGACCGGGCCGGGTACACGGTGCTGGTGCAGGTTGCCGCCGCCAGCCAGTCGCAGTTCAGCTCGATCGAGATCAGCGGAATCGGCGGCAAGGTCGTGCTGCCGGCGACGGGCGGCAAGATCGCCGTGCCGTATACGGCGCTGAACACGACCTTCACGGTGACCTATCGCTTCGTGTTCGCATCGCAGGCGAAGGACGGGACCTTCGCATGGCCGATTACGTTTTCGGTGCAGCCCAACCCGTGATGCCCGACGCTCGCCGGGGCCCGCGGCGATGATCCGCGCCGCGGCTCACAGCACCGGGCCCGGCTCCTTTTCCTTGCGCAGGATCGCGTACAGGATGATCGCGCCGAAGGTCGCGGTGCCGATCCCGCCGAGCGCGAAGCCGCCGAACTTCAGCGAGAAGTCGC
The DNA here is from genome assembly GCF_049805555.1 of Burkholderia sp. DN3021. Lineage (NCBI taxonomy): Bacteria > Pseudomonadati > Pseudomonadota > Betaproteobacteria > Burkholderiales > Burkholderiaceae > Burkholderia > Burkholderia sp. DN3021. Next base: position 21,367 of record NZ_JBNCAB010000080.1, read on the forward strand.
CCGCGCCGAGCACCAGCGTGACGGCCGCGACGATCAGGTTGCGGTTGTCGGAGAAGTCGACCTTGTTGACGACCCAGATCCGCGCGCCCGTCACCGCGATCAGCCCGAACACGACGATCGACACGCCGCCGAGCACCGGGCCCGGAATCGTCTGGATCACCGCGCCGAATTTCGGCGAGAAGCCCAGCCCGATCGCGATCAGCGCGGCGACCGCGAACACCAGCGTCGAGTAGATCCGCGTGACGGCCATCACGCCGATATTCTCCGCGTAGGTCGTGACGCCCGTGCCGCCGACGCTGCCCGACATGATCGTCGCCAGGCCGTCGCCGATGAACGCGCGGCCGACGTAGCAGTCGAGGTTGCGCCCCGTCATCGCGCTGACGGCCTTGATATGGCCGAGGTTCTCGGCGACGAGGATCACCGCGACCGGCGCGAGCATCAGCATCGCGTGCGGGTCGAACACCGGCGTACGGAACGCCGGCACGCCGAACCACGCGGCATGCCCGACGATCGCGAAGTCGATCGGCTTGCCGAGACCCATCCCGTTGGTCGCGATCGCGTAGATCGCGTACGCGATCGCAAGCCCGACGAGGATCAGCAGGCGCTGCATCATCCCGCGCGCGAACACCGCGACGCCGCCGACGCAGAGCACCGTGACGAGCGCCATCACCGAATCGAAGGTCGACGCCGACACGCCCTTGACCGCGATCGGCGCGAGGTTCAGCCCGATCACCGCGACGACCGCGCCGGTCACGACGGGCGGCATCAGCGTCTCGATCCAGCGCGTGCCGATCGCCTGCACCAGCGCGCCGAGCGCGACATACACGACGCCGCACGCGACGATCCCGCCGAGCGCGACCGGGATGTTCGGGTTCGGGCCGCTGCCGCCGTAGCCCGTCACCGCGATCACGAGGCCGATAAACGCGAAGCTCGAGCCGAGGTAGCTCGGCACGCGCCCGCCGACCAGCGCGAAGAACAGCAGCGTGCCGATGCCCGACATGAAGATGCACAGGTTCGGGTCGAAGCCCATCAGGAGCGGCGCGAGCACGGTCGAGCCGAACATCGCGACGACGTGCTGCACGCCCATCGCGACCATCTGCGGCCACGGCAGGCGCTCGTCGGGACCGACCACGCGCGACGCCGCGCCGGTCGATTGCACCCGCCAGCGCGGGAAGTAGGAATCGGACATGGGGAAAGGGCTCCTGTCGGTCTGTCGCCGGCTGCGGAGGGCGCACCGGTCTGGAATCTGGCGCGAGTTTACGGAGCGGGAATGGGGCTGGCAAGCACGGCAAGCCCGAACGGGCCACCGGAAAGCGCGGGCGCGGCTCGCCGCATGCGCGAACCGGCGCGCGGCCGTGCGGCCCGGTGAAGCGGCCGCCCGTGCGTTGCGCGCGGGCGGCGGCGGATGGCGCCGGCGGCGACGCAAGCGTGTGCTCGCATCGCCGCGGGCGCACCGTGCATCACGGATTGATGTACTGGAACAGCGACAGGTTCTGAAGCTGCGCGTAAGCCTTCTGCGAGCCCGTCAGCGCGTTCTGCATCTGCAGGAACTGGCTGATCGTCGACACCATGTTGGTGCTCGTCAGGTCAGCGAGGTTGCTGGTGACCTGCAGCGTGTTGGTCTGGTTCACCGTCTGCATCGCCTTGATTTCCTGCTCGCGGCCGCCGACCGACGCCTGCACGGTGAGGACGTTCGTCATCATGTTGTTCAGCTTCGTCGTGCCGGTGGTCATCGCGTTCGCGAGCGCGGCCGCGACAGTCGTGTTGCTGCTGATCGGCACTTTCAGCGCGGCGATCATCGTATCGAGCGCCGCGAACACGTCGGTGCCGGCCTTCGGCGCGGGCGTGACCGTGAACGTGTCGCCGGGCGCGGGCGTGCCCGACACGGGCACCGACAGGCCGTTGCCGAGCGCGATCCCCGCACCGGCCGAATACGGCTGCGCAGCGGTGGTGGTCGGCGGCACGACGGAGTTGTCGGTCACCGTATACGTCGGCGCGGCCGCCGTGCCGGCGAACGCGATCGTGAACTGGTGCGCGTTGGTCGCGGCCGACGGGCTCGTGATCGACACTGCGCCGATCGTGCCCGTACCCGTGTTGCCCGCGCCGGCGAGCGGCACCGGCTGGCTGCCGAGCATCGGCACCGACAGGAACACGTTCGCGCCGTTGTCGCCCTGCGAGATCGAACGCGTGTCGGCGATCTGCACCTGCCGCGAACCCATGTCGCCGCTGTAGGTCACGCCGCCGCCCGACGCGTTCGAGAACGGCGCCGTGGTCGACTGGAAGCCAGAGAACAGGTAGTTGCCCGAACCGTCCGTCGAGTTCGCGAGCGTCAGCAGCTGGTCGCGATAGCCCTGCAGCTGCGTCGACAGCGCCGAGCGGTCGCTGTCGGACAGCGAACCGTCTCCGGCCTGGATCACGACCGTATGAATGCTGTTCAGCAGGTTGTTGACGCTGATGAGCGTCTGGTCTTCCTTCTGCAGCGACGACAGCGCGGCGTTCTGGTTCGACGCGTACTGCGACAGCGTCGCCGACGTCATCGACAACTGCACGGCCTGCGCCGCGCCGAGCGGGTTGTCGGCCGGCGTCGCGAGGCTCACGCCGCTCGAGATCTGCTGGTACAGCTGCGACAGCTGCGCCTGCTGGTCGCTCATCTGAGCGACGTTCATCTGGTAGAACTGGGTGGTGGAAATCCGCATCGCTTCGGTCCCCGAAATCAGTTGAACAGGCCGAGCACGGTCTGGAACAGCGTCGACGCCGTCTGGATCACCTTCGCGTTCGCCTGGTAGAGCTGCTGGTACTGCATCAGGTTGGCCGCTTCCTCGTTCTGGTTCACGCCCGACACCGACTGCTGCGCCTGCGTGATCTGGCCGACCAGCGCGGTCTGCGCGGCGCTCGACGACTTCAGCTGGCTCGTCGTGTTGCCGATGCTGTTCACGTAGTTCGCGTATGCGCCCGTCAACGTGGTCGAGCCGTTGCCGAACGATTTCGAGTTGACGAGCTTCGACAGCGCGAGCGCGTTGCTGCCGTCGTTCGTGCCGCCCGTGTTCGGCGCGACCGTGAACGTGTCGCCCACCGCCGGCGTGCCCGACACCGTCACCGTGACGCCGGCCGTCAGCGTGATCGGCGTGCCGGACTGGTACGGCTGCGCGCCGGTGGTCGTCGGCGGCACGGCCGTGTTGTCCGTGACCGTATAGGTCGGCGCGGCCGACGTCCCGCCCATCGTGATCGTGTAGTTATGCGCATTGGCCGCGGCCGCCGGGCTCGTGACCGACAACCCGCCGATCGTCCCGGTGCCCGTGTTCGTCGTGGTGGCCGACGGCACGTACGGCGCCGCCGCCGCGATCGCCGAGCCGCTCGACGTCGCGAGGCCGAAGCCGTTCAGCGCGCCGCGCGTCGGCTGCACGGTGAACTTGTCGCCGGCGCTCATCGAGCCCGACGTGAACGAGAAGTTCAGCCCGCCGATCGACGCCGGCATCGACGCCGACGAGCCGACCACCGTGCCGCTCGCACGGTCGGTCAGCGTGTAGTTCGTGCCGTCGTACGACAGCGTGTAGTCGCCCGTGGTCGGCTGCGCTGCGTTCGCGAACGACACGGACAGCGCCGCGTTGCCGGTGTTGCCCTGGTTCGCGTAGATGATCGGCGAGCCGGTCGTGAACAGGTTGCCGCCGACATTGCCCGACAGGTCGAGGCCGAGCGCGTTCTGCGCGTTGACCTGCGCGGCGAAGCTGGTCGCGATCGCGCCGAGCTGCGCCTGCGCGGGGTCGAGCGTCTGGCTGCGGAACGCGAGCAGGCCGCCGAGCGTGCCGCCCGACAGCGACGCGTCGGACAGGAACTGGTTCGGCCCCTGCGGGGTCGCGCCGGCGATCCCCTGCGACACGACGGTCAGCTCGCTCGGATCGGACGGCGACGTGACGGTCGCGAGCTGATAGCTCTTGTCCGCGACGACGAGCGGCGTGCCGCCGGCGAGAAACACGCTGTAGCCGTCGCTGTTGCGCACGACCTGCACGCCCGCGAGGTTCGACAGGTTCGACACCGCGAGGTCGCGCTGGTCCATCAGCTGGTTCGGCGGCTGGCCCTGGCTGCTCGCGGACGCGATCTGCTGGTTCAGCTGCGCGATCTGCGCGGTGTACGCGTTGATCTGCGTGACGGTGCTCGTGAGCTGCGTGTTCACGCTCTGGCGCAGCGCGTCGTACTGCTGGCCGGCCGCCGTGATCTGGTTCGCGAGCGTCTGCGCGTTGCTCATTGCGGTCTGCCGCACCGACGAGTCGGACGCGTTGTTCGCGACGTTCTGCAGCCCGGTGAAATAGTTCGTGACCGCGGTCGAGATGCCGGCCGTCGGGCTGCCGACGTAGTTGTTCAACTGCGTGACGAGCGAATACCACGTCGACAGCGCGCCGCCCTGCGTCTGCGCGCCGTTCAGCTGGTCGCTGAGGTACTGGCTGTACTGCCGCTGCACGGTGACGGTGTTCACGCCCTGCGGCATGTAGCCGCTGCTCGTGTACTGGCCGCTCGCCTCGGCATAGACGGGGCGTTCGACCGAATAGCCCGGCGTCGCGGCGTTGCTGATGTTCTGGCCGGTCGTCGTGAGGCCCCAGAGCGCGGCATTCAGGCCGCTGACGCCGAGGTTCATGAGTGAGTTGGACATGCGCGATCCTGATGAGCCGGCCGCGCTGCGGCCGCCGGGTTGCGTAACTCCCGGTATAACGGCCGCGGATCGAAAAAATTGAGGAAAAAATGCACGTGCGACGCGCGACACGCGCGTCGCTGGTCGAAGCGTCCGGCGGGCGGCCCGTGCGGGCCGGCGGCCGCGTGCGCGTCAGGCCCGCACGAGCGAGCGGCGCTTCATTTCGAGCTGCGTGATCAGCCGCTGCAGCGTGTTCTCGGCGCTGCCCGGCAGCGACATGTAGCGGAAGCCGAGCTGGTAGCGCCGCGACCCGTTCGGCATCTGCGTCGAGCGCTGCGACACGAGCTGCAGGTCGAGCGACAGCTTGCCGTGGCCGGTCAGCTCGAGCTCGACGTCGGGCAGCAGCGTGCCGACCTCGAGCGCCTCGACGCGTTCGTCGGCCGTGCGCAGCCCCACGCCGCCGAGCGACAGGTTGTGCACCTCGAACAGGAAGCTCTCGCCGTCCGGCAGCTTGCCGCGGCACAGGAACGGATCGACGATCGGCGCGTCGACCCGGAAATATTCACGGCGCTGGATGCACATCAGCACGTCGGGGAAATCGGCGACGAACGCGGGCAGCCCCTCGTAGCGCGTCTCGCGCGGCGTGCCCGTGGTGAATTCGACGCGCACGCCCTCCGGCGACGCCGCGAACGTGCAGTGCGACGCGCCGAGGATGCCGGCGTTCTGCTCGGACAGCGCGCCCCAGTCGAACGTGAACGTCCGCGCGCCGACGTCGACCTCGAGCAGGCGCGTGACGAGCTGGCCGCCCGGATACTGGACGGTCAGGAAATCGCCGCGGTTCACGAGGTTGCGCAGCTGCACGCCGATTTCCAGCGGATTGCGGCGGGCATAGTCGGGCCCGGAGTGGCCTGCGTCCAGGCTGGGGTCCGTCGACGTTTCGATATTCATGGCTAGCCGGTCTTTCTTGTCATGGGCGCACGGGCAACCGGTGCGCAATAAAACCGGGCCAGAACAAGGCCCGGTCGCAGGTCTCTCACACTTAGCGGCAGTGCTGACCGAAAGTTTAGATCGATTTCCCGTTTTTTTTCGCGCAAACGTTGAAACCGCGCGCGGCGGTATGCCGGGCGCGGTCCTGAGAGGGTAATTGACGGTGGGCCGGAGCCTGTTATCGGCGGGCGCAGGCCCTGGCCCGTCAGCCGATCTGCTGCATGATCGAGATCAGCTTCTTCGCGTAGTTCGGGTCGGTCGCGTAACCGGCCTTCTGCATCCCGTGCGCGAAGCCTTCGACGCTGCGGCTCGCGCTCAGCACGCCCGAGTAGCGCGGATTGTTCTTCAGCAGGTTCGCGTAATCGGTCATCGCGTGCTCGTACGAGTCGTAAGCGCGGAATTTCGCGACCACGCGGCGCGGCGTGCCGTTCACGTATTCGGTCGTCAACGCCGACACCGTGCGGCCCGTCCAGCCCTTGTTCGCCTTGATGCCGAACACGTTGTAGCTGGTCGAGCCGTCGGCCGCGCGGATCTCGCGCTTGCCCCAGCCCGATTCGAGCGCGGCCTGGCCGACGATGAAGCGCGCCGGGATGCCGGTCGACGCGCTGGCCGCCTGTGCGGGGGCCGCGAGCCGGTCGACGAACGCGTCGGCGTCCGGCGCGCCGCTCGCGCCCTTCAGCGGCGGCGTCAGCGCGCTGCCGGCCGAGTAGCCGCGCGCGCCGGCGAGCCCGCCGTTGTTGCCGGCCGCGTTCGCGTACGCGCGCGCCATCGCGTTCATCGCGGCGAGGCTGCCTTCGTTGCCGGCCGTGCCGAGGCCACCCGAGCCCAAGCCGCCCAAGCCGCCCGTACCGACGTCGGCCGCCGTGTCGCTGCCCGCGCCCTGCCCCGCATTGCGCAGCAGCTGCTTCATCAGCGCGTCGGCGACGCCGATCCCGCGCGTCGACATCTGCTGCGCGAGCTGCTGGTCGAGCATCGACGTGTACATCTTCGACGTATGCGAATCGAACAGCCCGCCGTCGGGCGACGCGTCGCGCATGCTCTTGAGCATCATCTGCGTAAACATCGCGTCGAACTGGCCCGCGACGGCCTTCGCGCCGGCCTGCGGCGACTGCTTCGCCTGCGCGCGCAGCGCGTCGAAACCCTGCACGTCGAGCGCGAAGCGCTGCGTGAGGTCGTTCGCGTTCGGAAGATTCGCTGCCATTTAGATGACCTCCAGGTCGGCGCGCAACGCGCCGGCCGCCTTCATCGCCTGCAGGATCGACATCAGGTCCGCCGGCGTCGCGCCGAGCGTGTTCAGCGCCTTCACGACGTCGGCGAGGTTCGCGCCGGCCGTCACCATCTTCAGCGCGCCGTTGTCCTGCTTGAGCTGGATCTGCGACTGCTGCGCCACCACCGTCTGCCCGTTCGAGAACGGCCCCGGCTGCGACACGACCGGCTGCGTGTTGACGACGACCGACAGGTTGCCGTGCGCGACCGCGCAGCTCTGCAGCGTGACCATCTGGTTCATCACGATCGAGCCGGTGCGCGCGTTCAGGATCACCTTCGCCGCCGCCTTGTCCGGGCTCACGTCGAGGTTCTGCAGCCGCGCCATGAACGCGACCTGCTGCGCCGAGTCGGCCGGCGCCGCGAGCTGGATCGTGCGGCCGTCGAGCGCCGTCGCGGTGCCCGGGCCGAAGCTCGAATTGACCGCGGACACGATCCGCTGCGCGGTGCCGTAGTCCATGTCGTTCAGCTGCAATTGCAGCACGCCGTTCATCTGCGCGATCGCGTTCGGCACCGAACGCTCGACGATCGCGCCGCCGACGATCCGGCCGGCCGCGAGCTGGTTCACCTGCACGCGGCTGCCGTTCGCGCTGGCACCCGCGCCGCCGACCGCCATGTTGCCCTGCGCGAGCGCGTACACCTGCCCGTCCGCGCCCTTCAGCGGCGTGAGCAGCAGCGTGCCGCCGCGCAGGCTCTTGGCGTTGCCGAGCGACGATACGGTCACGTCGAGCGCCTCGCCGGGCCGCGCGAACGGCGGCAGCGTGGCGGTCACCATCACGGCCGCGACGTTCTTCAACTGCATGTTGTTCAGCGACGACGAACCGCCGTTGGCCGACCCGTTGTTGATCGAGATGCCGAGGTTCGCGAGCATGTTCGCGAGCGTCTGCGTCGTGAACGGCGTCTGCATCGTCTGGTCGCCCGTGCCGTCGAGGCCGACGACGAGGCCATAACCGATCAGCGGGTTGTCGCGCACGCCCTGGATCTGCGCGAGATCCTTCAGGCGTTCCGCGTGCGCGGGCGCCGCGCCGAACACGCAGGCCGCGGCCGCGAACGCGACGGCGAGCCGCGCGAACGCTCGTGCGCGGGACGACAGGCGGTTGAACAGGGGCTTGCGCATCGTCATCACCACGGTGCGATGTTGAGGAAGAAGCGCTGCAGCCAGCCCATCGTCTCGGCTTCGTTGATGTAGCCCTTCGCCGAGTATTCGATCCGCGCGTCGGCGACCTGCGTCGAGTAGACCGAGTTCGCGCCCGAGATCGTGTTCGGGTTGACGATGCCCGAGAAGCGCACGAATTCGTTGCCCTGGTTGATCAGCATCTGCTTCTCGCCGCTGACGACGAGGTTGCCGTTCGGCAGCACGTTGGTGACGGTCACCGTGATCGTGCCGTTGAATGTGTTCGCCGCGCTCGCGCCGCCCGTCGCCGCGAACTTGTTGTTGCCGGCCGCCGACAGGTTCGCCTTCGCGAACAGCCCGCCGAGGAAGCCGGCCGTCGGCACGTCGAAGCCGGTGTTGCCCTGCCGGTTCGTGTTCGCGCCCGACGATTTCGTCGCGTTGATGTTTTCCGCGATCACGATCGTCAGGATGTCGCCGGTGTTGCGCGGCCGCTGATCCTCGAACAGCGGCCGCCCCGCGTAGCCGGGGTTGTAGATCGAGCCGGGCGCCTGCATCGACATCGGCGCTGGCGGCTGCGCCGTCATCGGCTGCTGGATGATCGGATCGCGCGGGATCTGCGCGCAACCGGCGAGCGCCGCCACCGCGACCGCGCAAGCGGCGCGGACGGTGGCTGACGGGAGGAGGCGAACCTGCTTCATGGCGACGGCGGGGTGTTCCGGTTAGGTCTTCATCTGCGTGACGGTCTGCAGCATCTGGTCGGACGTCGTCACGGCCTTGCTGTTGATCTCGTAGGCACGCTGCGTCTGGATCATGTTGACGAGCTCCTGCACGACGTTCACGTTCGACGCTTCGACATAACCCTGGTTGAGCACGCCCGCGCCGTTCAGCCCCGGCTGCGACACGTTGGGCGCGCCCGACGACGTCGTTTCCGCGAACAGGTTCTCGCCCTTCGCCTCGAGGCCGGTCGGGTTGATGAAGGTCGCGATCTGCAGCGAGCCGATCTGCACCGCGTTGCCCGAGCCCGGCTGCGTGACCGACACGACGCCGTCCTTGCCGATCGTCAGCGACTGCGCGTTCTGCGGCACGGTGATCGCCGGCAGCACCTGGTAGCCGCTCGACGTGACGAGCTGGCCCTGCGCGTTGGTCTGGAACGAGCCGTCGCGCGTGTACGCATTCGTGCCGTCCGGCATCAGCACCTGGAAGAAGCCCGCGCCGTTGATCGCGACGTCCTTCGAGTTGCCGGTCTGCGTGAGGCCGCCCTGCGTGTACAGGCGCTCGGTCGCGACCTGCTGCACGCCGGTACCGAGCTGCAGGCCAGACGGCAGCTCGGTCTGCTGCGTCGAGTTCGCGCCGGGCTGGCGGATCGTCTGGTAAAGCAGATCCTCGAACACCGCGCGCGACGCCTTGAAGCCGTTCGTGCTGGTGTTCGCGAGGTTGTTCGAAATCACGTCCATCTGCGCCTGCTGCGCATTCATGCCGGTGGCGGCGATGTAGAGCGAACGGTTCACTTGTAAGGTCTCCTGCGTGGGCTGGCGCGGGCGCTCAGCTGAAGTTGAGCAGCTGGTTCGCCGTCTGCTCGTTCTGGTCGGCCGTCTGGATCAGCTTCGACTGAAGCTGGAACGCGCGCGCGTTGTCGATCATCGCGACCATCGCGGTCACCGGGTTGACGTTGCTGCCTTCGAGCGAATTCGGCGTGACGACCACGTTCGGGGCGGCGTCGGCCGGATTGCCGTCGGCGGTGCGGAACAATCCGTCGTTGCCGCGCGTGAGCGTGGCCGGATCGGGATTGACGAGCTTCATCTGGTCGACGATCGCGACCGCCGTCGGCGGGTCGCCCGGCATCAGCGCGGAAACGGTGCCGTCCTTGCCGATCGTCACTTCCGCGTTCGGCGGCACCGAGATCGGGCCGCCGTTGCCGATCACCGGCAGGTTGCTCGCGTTGACGAGCTGGCCGTTCTCGTCGACATGCAGGTTGCCGGCGCGCGTGTACGCCTCGCTGCCGTCGGCCGTTTGCACGGACAGCCAGCCGGCGCCCTGCACGGCGACGTCGAGCGGATTGCCGGTGCGCGTGATCGGACCCGGCGCGTAATCCGCGCCGGGCGTCGACGCGAGCACGTAGGTGCGCGTCGTCGTCGGGTCGATGTTGCTGCCGTCGCCGAAATTCATCGGCACCGCGCGATACGTCGCGAGCTGCGCGCGAAAGCCCGTCGTCGATGCGTTCGCGAGGTTGTTCGCGACGATCGCCTGCTGGTCGAGCGACTGCGACGCGCCCGTCATCGCCGTGTAGATCAGTCGGTCCATGGCTGCCGGTTATCCGCGCTTACAGGTTGATGAGCGTCTGGTCGACGGTCTGCTGCGTCTTGATCGTCTGCGCGTTCGCCTGGTAGTTGCGCTGCGCGGTGATCAGGTTGACGAGCTGCGACGTGAGGTCGACGTTCGAGTTCTCGAGCGCGCTGCCCTGCAGCGTGCCGTGGTTCGTGCTGCCCGGTGCGGACACCTGCGGCACGCCCGACGCGGCGGACTCCGCATACTGGTTGCCGCCGAGGTTGACCAGCCCGTTCGGGTTGTTGAAGTTCGCGAGCGCGATCAGGCCGAGCACGGCGGTCTGGCCGTTCGAGTAGTTGCCGGTCAGCTTGCCGTCGGCGCCGATCGAAAAGGTCGTCAGCGTGCCGCTCGCGTAGCCGTCCTGCGCGAGGTTGTTCACGCCGTCCTTGCCGCCGTACTGCGTCGTGCCGGTCAGGTCGAGCGTGAGGCTCTGCGGCGTCACCGAGCCGTCAGTGTTCGGCACGGTGAACTGGAACTGGCCGAGCGACGCGGTCGGCGCGGGCGGCGTGCCCGTCGTCGTGCTCTGGATCGCGCCCGACGAATTGAACGTGACCGTGCCGAGATCGGTCGTGGCGCCGCCCTGGACGCCCGCGTACGCTTCCCACGTGCCGGCCGCCGACTTCACGAAGTACATGTTGACCGCCTGCGAACCGCCGAGCGAGTCGTACACCTGGATCGACGTCGAGTAGTTGTAGGTCGTGGTGTCGGTCGCGTTGAACGGCGTCTTGGCCGGCACCGTGTCCTGCGAGTTCAGGTTGAACTGGCCGGTGATCTTGGTCGTCGCGGTCGGCGCGATGTTGGACGTCGGCGCCTGCATCGGCACGGTCTGCGCGGCGTTGATCACGCCGCCCGAGCCGGCCGCGTAGCCCATCAGGTTGCGGCCCTGCGAGTCGACGATGAAGCCGTTCTTGTCGCGCTGGAACGTGCCGTCGCGCGAGTACGTCGTCACGCCGTTGTTCGACATCTGGAAGAAGCCGTTGCCGTTGATCGCGACGTCGAGCGACGAGTTCGTCGTATTGATCGTGCCCTGGCCGAACTGCTGTTGCACCGATGCGAGCGACGTGCCGATGCCGATCTGCGTGTTGACCGACGTCGCGACCGAGTTCGCGTACATGTCGGCGAACTGCGCGGTGCTCGACTTGAAGCCGACCGTATTCGCGTTCGCGATGTTGTTGCCGATCACGTCGAGCGCGTTCGATGCGCCGGCGAGGCCGCTCAGACCCTGTTGATAACCCATTTCGGTCTCCGTTTCGGGGAAGCTGAATCAGTTGGACGTAGTGCCGCCGGACGACGACGTATTCGGGAAAATCGACGCGACCTGGGTGAGCCCCACCGTCGTGCCATTCGACAGCACGAGCCCCGCCGTGCCGTCTGCCTGCTTGATCACGCTCTGCACCTGCGCGGCCGCGAGCGTCGTGGCCGCCTGCGGCGTGCCGGCGCTGTTGGTATACGACGCGCTGATCGTGTACTTGCCGTCCGGCAGCGCATTGCCCGCCGCGTCGGTCGGCGTCCAGTTGAACGGCACGGTGCCGGCCGACTGCGCGCCCGCGTTGATCGTGTTCACGACGGCGCCCGCCGAGTTCTTCACGGTGATCGTCAGGTTCGACACCGAGCTCGCCAGCGACACGCCGAACGGCGACGCCGCGCCGCCCTTCACCGCGACCGCGTTGCCCGGCGCGAGCACGTTCGTGCCGATCAGCAGCGCGGCCTGCGTCTGCTGGCCGGCCGTGAGCTGCGTCGACAGCGACGTGAGCGACGTGTTCAGCTGCGCGATGCCGCTCACCGTGTTGATCTGCGCGAGCTGCGACGTCATCTGCGAGCTGTCGACCGGGCTCGTCGGATCCTGGTTCTGCAACTGCGTGACGAGCAGCTTCAGGAACGTCGCCTGCAGGTCGCTCGCCGACGTGCCGTTGGTCGACGACACTTTGTTGGTGTTCATCGTGTCGGTCGGCAGGGTCGACACGTTCGTGCCGTTGCCGCCGATCGTCGTGCTGGAGGAAGTCATCCTGGGTGGCCTTCTATCGGAACAGTCAGGTTGGGGTCGGTCGGCGCGCGGCTCACGAGCCGATCGTCAGCGTCTTGAGCATCAGCGTCTTCGCGGTGTTCAGCGTCTCGACGTTGGCCTGGTACGAGCGCGACGCCGAGATCATGTTCACCATCTCCTGCACCGGGTCGACGTTCGGCATCTGCACGTAGCCGTTCGCGTCGGCGGCCGGGTTCGCCGGGTCGTAGGTCGACTTCATCGGCGACGGGTCGTCCATCACCTTCGTCACGCGCACGCCGCCCACGCCCTGGCCCGACGCGGTGCGCGCGCCGCCCATCGGGTCGGTCGCGAACACGACCTGCTTGGCCTTGTACGGCTTGCCGTCGGGGCCGGTGGCGCTGTCGGCGTTCGCGAGGTTCGACGCGGTGACGTTCAGGCGCTGCGATTGCGCGGACAGCGCCGAACCGGCGACGCCGAAGATGTTCATCAACGAAGGCATGGAGGCTCCTTGTGCTTGTGCGCGGGTTCGGAAGCGGCGCGCTTACGAGTTCGTCGAGATCGCGGCGATCATGGCCTTGATCTGCTGGGTCATCACGGTCATCCCGGTTTCGTAGTGCAGCGCGTTGTTCGCGAACTGCACGCGTTCGACGTCGAGATCGACCGTGTTGCCGTCGAGCGACGGCTGCAGCGGCATCCGGTACTGCGCGCGGCCGTAGTCGTCCGCCGGGCCGCCCGTCGGGATCAGCTTCGCCGTGCCGGCCATGTGGCCCGCCGCCGTCGACACCATCGACATGCCGCTCGTCACGCCGGCCGGCTGCGTCATCGGCAGTTGCGCGGCGTTGCTCGGCGCTAGGCCGCCGTTCGTCTGCTTCAGCGAGCGCGCGAGCGTCGACGCGAAATCGACGTCGCGGGCCCGGTAGCCGGGCGTGTCGGCGTTCGCGATGTTCGACGACAGCAGTTCCTGCCGATAGGCGCGCACGTCGAGCGCCTGTCGGCCGAACGCGAATTCCGCATCGAGTTTGTCCAGCATGTGTGCGTCTCTCCGTATGAAGCGCTGCACGCCCCTCGCGCCGGATGGCGACCCGAGAGGCTTTTTTCCATGACAGCGATGGTAGGCGCGGCACGCAACCGGCAATCGGGCGAATAACGCGGCAAAGCCCCCCTCTATTCATCGTTTGCGCGGCGGCCCCGCTCCCTAGAATGCAACTCGGATCAACGGATCGAGGGCAAGGCGATGACTGGCAGCGCACTTCGTGGCAGGAACGGGCGGCTCACGCACGTCCGGCGTGCGTTTGCGCTCGCCGCGGCGCTATGGATCGCCGCCCCGGCCGCGCACGCGGACGACGGGACGATCGTGATTCCCGGACGCGGCGAAACGGCCGAAACCGCGCTCGCGCACGCCAATGCGGCGAGCGGCGGGCAGTTCGGCGGGAATGCGGGGACGGGTTCGGGCGCAGGCATGGCGCAGGACGCGGGACGCGCGGCGGCAGGTGCGGGTGGTACGGCCGGCGCTGCCGCTGCCGGCCATGCGGCGCAACCGGCGAGCGCGATGGTCGTGACGAACGTCCCGCCGCCAGCCCCCGCACCGGCAGCCGCGCCGGCCCCCGTCTATGCAGCCGCTCGCGCGAACACCGTCTACGGCGCGGCGCGCGCCGCCGATCCCAACGCCATCGCGACGGTCGTCGCCGGAACGGCCGAGCCCGCGTCGAATCCCGCGCGGCCGGCGCCGCAGGCAGTCGCCGCGCGCATGGCAGCAGCGCGCGCCGCATCAGCC